>NZ_VSWE01000014.1:0-202236 GCF_009668275.1 Herbaspirillum sp. CAH-3
AAGTAGGGCCACGTTTATCACTCCGTTCTCCCGCTCGCTATCATGAGCAGGATTGTGGTCTAAACATGGGTCAACTTAGGATGCAAATTTCCGAGGAAAGTGGGTCAGATTTAAATGCAATTCAACAGCCAAGGATCATCTCTACCTGAAATGGGTAGACAAAATCGGCCAGGGACAGATGCGCTACTACGACGGCGCTGGCCGTGGGGTGGCGGACCTGGAAAGGCGGTACGCATAGGAAAAAATCAAGCAGCCCAGCGTCACCACCATTACCAGCAAAACAGGCGAAATCGCAGTGACAAGAAATCCGAGCTTTCCCAGCACCAATGCTACAAAGACAAGCGTCATCAGCAAGCCATAAAGCTTGTTGAGGCAGATAGCCCGCTTTGATTGGTCGACAGTTGAGGAGAGGAAGCCAGCATGCGAAGTAATTTATCAGCTTGCAGATATGCAAGCATGAAGCTCGATGTACCGAAATATACCGAACTACTTCAGGCGCTTTTTGAAGATTGACCAGGTCAAAATTGGTCAACTTTAGGGAGTGACTCGGTATAGCCGGATATCTTCCTTGATACCTAATCCCTGAAATCTACTGGTGCCGGGAGCCGGAATCGAACCGGCACGCCTTGCGGCGCGGGATTTTGAGTCCCGTGCGTCTACCTATTCCGCCATCCCGGCGACGCGAGCCAGCGATTATTACCGATTTCGCATTCCGGAGCAAGCCCTTCAAGCGCCCGGTCACGCCTCCACGGAAATTATTTACCGCACACCGCCTCAATGGCCCGCTCCCCGGTCGAGCCGGGAATGGGATCCTGCAGCTTCACGTCCGAATACGCCAGCTGCGGCGCCAGCAGCAACTGGCCTTGTCCATCAGGCTGCGCATACATCTTGCGGCTGCCAAAACCGAGCTGGCGGGCCGTGCAGTCAAAATAGGCGGTCGAGACCTCCGACAGGTAATACGTCTTGCTGCCCTGGCCCATCAGCAGCTGCGGACGGTTCCAGTTCAGCAGGATCTGCGCCTGCCGCACGCTGCGGGTGCTGACGATGCTGCTCTTGTCGATGAAGAAGCTGCCGATGTTGTTCTCCCCCAGCGGCATCCACTCGGCATGCGCCGGCAGGCTGGCCGCAGCCAGTACGGTGGCCAGCAGCAGGGACAGGCGTGGCGCGGAGAAGAAAGAAGAAAAGCGTGGATCCATATCGGGCAGGGCGCCGCGTCAGGTCAGCATCATGGCCAGCATGGCGACATCGTCTTCCAGCAACAGCACCAGCGTGATGCTCCAGAAGAGCAGCTCCGCCAGCAAGCGGTGTCCTGTCATGCGCAGGCTTGCAGCCATGTCCAACTCATCGATCGCGAAAAATGAAAGTGCGGCCATCCTAACATGCCCTTTACGATTGAACATGGCCGCACCGCATGAAATCCCCGCACGAAAAAATGGCCCGCACCAGGCGAGCCACTTGTTGCTGCAATACAGACCGGTCAGCAATCAGATCGCCGCAGCAATCGCGCGGCCCACTTCGGTGGTATTGCTCTTGCCGCCCAGGTCCGGCGTGGTCGGTCCGTTGACCAGCACCTCCTCGATGGCCGCCAGCATGGCGTCGTGCGCCTGGCGATACTTGCCTTCGCCATTGCCCAGGAAGTCCAGCATCATCGCGCCGGACCAGATGGTGGCCACCGGGTTGGCGATGTTCTTGCCGAAGATGTCCGGTGCCGAACCGTGCACCGGCTCGAACAGCGACGGCAGCTCGCGCGTGGGGTTGATGTTGGCCGAGGGCGCAATGCCGATGGTGCCGGCGCAGGCCGGGCCGAGGTCGGAGAGGATGTCGCCGAACAGGTTGGAAGCCACCACCACATCGAAGCGATCCGGGTTCAGCACGAAGTGCGCGGTCAGGATGTCGATGTGGTACTTGTCGCGGCGCACGTCGGGATACTTGGCGCCCATGGCTTCCACGCGCTCATCCCAGTAGGGCATGGTGATGGCGATGCCGTTGGACTTGGTGGCCGAGGTCAGGTGCTTCTTGGGACGGCTCTGCGCCAGGTCGAAGGCGAACTTCAGGATGCGGTCGGTGCCCTTGCGGCTGAACACCGATTCCTGGATCACGGTCTCGCGCTCGGTGCCTTCAAACATGCGGCCGCCGATGGCGGAGTATTCGCCTTCGGTGTTCTCGCGCACCACGTAGAAATCGATGTCGCCCGGCTTGCGGTTGGCCAGCGGGCAGGGCACGCCCGGCATCAGGCGCACCGGACGCAGGTTGACGTAGAGGTCGAAGTCGCGCCGGAACTTCAGCAGCGAGCCCCACAGCGAAACGTGGTCCGGCACCGTGGCCGGCCAGCCGACCGCGCCGAAGAAGATGGCTTCAAAACCCTTCAACTGATCGAACCAGTCATCGGGCATCATCTTGCCGTGCTGCGCGTAATAGCCGCAGTGCGCCCAGTCGAAATGGGTGAACTCGATGTCGATGCCGAACTTCTTGCTGGCGGCCTCGACCGCGCGCAGGCCTTCCGGCATCACTTCCTGGCCGATGCCGTCACCGGCGATCACGGCGATCTTGTGGGTCTTGCTCATCGTTGCTGCTCCTCTGGAGAAAGGGAAAACCGGCTGGCCGGATCTATCAAGTGCAGCCATCATAAATCGCTTCCTGCCCGGGATCATCCACGAACTGGTGATTTTATAAAACACGATTCGTGAACAGTGCAGAAAACGTCAACCATGAAAAAAGGCAGTGCCGTCATCACGGCACTGCCTTCTCCGGGGGCGTCTGCTGCAAGGGCGGCTTCAACCGCCCAGGGTCTCGCCCCAGATGCTCACGCCCATGGTGTGTTCGGCGCCCGGTTCCAGCTCCACCAGGTCCTCCATCACGTTGGCGGTCTCGATGCACAGCATGCGCTGCCAGGCATCATCGGCAAACTGCGACAGGCGGCGCGCCTTGCTCACCCAGGGGTTCCACACCACCGCCGAGGTCGAGCCGCTGGCCTCGATGTGGATGCGGCGGTTCCAGCCGTCGTCGCGGATGGCCAGGTGCGGCGGCAGGTCCAGGTAGATGCGGTCGGTCTCGCTGCTGACCACCAGGGGGCGCTTCTGCTCCCGCTCGGCCCAGCCTTCCAGGGTTTCGATGTAGCGGCGGCCTTCGAGGCCATCGACCGTCACGTTGTGGATGCTACTGACGGCAAAGTAGCTGTGCAGCGCCTGGGTCAAGGCGATGTGCTGTTCGCTGCCATTGCGGGTGGTGAGTTTGAGATGCAGGCGATCGTCCAGCAGGATCTCCAGCCGCAGTTCGATACCAGGCGGCAGGTGGCGCAGGGCGGGCGATTCGGTCGTGGGCGGGATGGCCAGCACCAGCCGTACGGTGTCGCCTTCGATGGCGTTTTCCATCAGCAGCCAGGGGATGCCGCGCACCAGGCCGTGCGCCGGCAGGCGGCCACCGGCGTGCAGGGCCTGTACCTGCGGCGGATTGCGCATGAGGTCGCCGAACCACGGCCAGCACACGGGGATGCCGCCGCGCACCGAATTGCCGGCCTCGAAGGCGGCTTCCTCGCTCATCCAGATCACCGGTTCCTGTCCGTGCACCTGGTAGCGCAGCACCTGCGCACCTTGCTCGGCGATGAGCAGTTCGGCGCGCTCGGTCTGCACGCGCAGGCATTGCAGCTGGTTGACTTCGATGCGCTGGATATGGGGAAGATCAGGCGGGAGTTCCTGCTCGTCGATGAGGCTCATGCTGCTGCTCCAAGATAATTCGTTGCGATTGCGCAAGACTGCCACATTTCCGGCGCTTGCGGGAGATTGCTCGCTTGCGCTGGCGATGCGCCGCGTATCGCCAGCGTGCAATGGATGACTGGCATGGCACTATAATCCACGGATCGTGGACTCCAATGCCTACACATCGTGAACAATTCTCCCCTGCTCGAAGACCTGCGCCTGTTCTGCGTGGTGGCCCGCCACAGCAACTTTGCCGAATCGGCGCGCGAAGTCGGCGCCTCGCCGGCCTACATCAGCAAGCGCATCGCCCTGCTGGAGCAGGCACTGGGTGTGCGCCTGTTCCATCGCACCACGCGCAGCGTGGTCATGACCGAAGATGGCGGCAACGTCCACGAATGGGCGCGCAAGATCCTCGATGATGTCGAGCAGATGATGGAAACCGTCAGCAGCGCCAAGCGCGTGCCGCGCGGACTGTTGAAGATCAGTACCAGTTTCGGCCTGGGGCGCAAGGTGGTGTCGCCCTTGCTGTCGCGCTTTGCCAGCGAACATCCGGAACTGAAGATACAGCTGGAGCTGGTGGACCGGCAGATCGACCTGGTCAACGAAGGCATCGACCTGGATATCCGGGTGGGTGCGGGGCATGAGCCGCACCTGTTCTCCAAGCGCATCCTGCCCAGCCAGCGCGTGCTGTGCGCCAGTCCGGCCTATCTCAAGAAACATGGCGCGCCCGCTGACCTGGCCGCGCTGCGCCAGCACCAGTGCCTGGTGATCCGCGAGCGCAACCAGTCCTTCGGGATCTGGCGCATGATGGGGCCCAAGGGGCAGGAGACCGTGAAGGTGTCGGGCGGGCTGGCCTCCAACCACGGCGAGATCATCCACCAGTGGGCGGTGGATGGGCACGGCATCATCCTGCGTTCGATCTGGGATGTGGCTGACAGCCTCAAGCGCGGACGGCTGGTGCGGGTGTTGCCGCAGTATTTCCAGGAGGCCGACCTGTGTGCGGTCTATCCGATGCAGTTGAAGAATTCGGCCAAGGTGCGGGAATGCGTGCGCTTCCTGCAGAAGCACCTGGATGTGACGGCGTCGTCGGCGACGGTGTGAGCAGATCGCCTCTCTGAATCTTCCACTTCCCCGTTCGGACTGAGTAGCGCCGCCAGGCGCGTATCGAAGGCGCTGCGCACGGTGCGTGTTCGATACGCCGCTGTGCGGCTACTCAGTCCGAACGGGGGAGGTGGTGCCAAAGGGCGGCGAGACTTGCGTTCAACGCCCCTCGAAGCGCAGTCGCACCAGACGTTCCAGCACCTGCGCCACCAGCGCCACCGAGGCATCTTCCGCGTGGCGGCGATGCTGCAGCAAGCGCAGCGGTGGCGCCTCCAGCGGCAGCGGCGGGCGCAGGCAGGCCAGCGCCACCGGATGCGCCGCAGTAGCGGCCGGCACGCAATGCATGGGCATGACCGCAATCAGGTCCGAGTCCTGCAACAGGGCCGGGGCCATCAGGAAATTCGGGATCACCATGCCCACGCGTCGACGCAGCCCCTGCATGGCGACCTGCTCGTCCATCATGCGGTTGAGGCTGTCGTGGCAGGCGATCTGCAGGTGCGGATACGCCAGCCAGCGCGCCAGCGTCAGCGAATGGGCGGCCGGATGATCGCGCCGCATGACGGCCACGCAGCGCTCCTGCAGCACTTCGCGCCCGCGCACCTGGCCGCTCGGCGCGGCACTGCCCAGCACCAGGTCGGTCTGGCCGCGTTCCAGGCGGGTGCTGGCGTCGGCGTCGCCCAGCCAGGTCTGGAATTCCAGGTCCAGTGCGGGCGCGGCCGTGGCCAGCTCCTGGTACAGCGCATGCGCCACCACTTGCGCCGGATAGTCCGGCATGAGGATGCGCACGCGCTGCGTCACTGCGGCTTGCGATGACAACTGCTGCGTGGGGCTGGCCGCCGGCGCATCGGCATCGCCGGCCAGCATCTGGCGCACCGTTTCGCGCAGCGCTTGCGCCTTGGCCGTCAGGCGCATCTGCGTGCCGCCGTCTTCGAGCAGCGGATCACGCAGCAACTGGCGGCATCGTTCCAGTGCACTGGCAGCGGCCGGCAGCGGCAGGCCCACGCGCGCGGCGGCGCGCGCCAGGTGGGCTTCATCGAGGACGGCGTCGAGCAGGCGCAGCAGGCGCGCATCCATTCCGGTCAGGGCGGGCAGGACGGGAGACAGGGCGGGGGAAAGGCTTGCAGCGGAATTCATGGCGCAGTGGGACGGTGGCAGCGAAGGAAAACTGGCCTGCTGCCAGGACGGCAGCAGGCCAGGGGCGCGAGTGTAGCCGCTTGGCCGGCTGCCCACAAGCGGCGCTTGGTGCAGCGTGGCGGTTTAGCCGAACGCTTCCTTGATGGTCTGGATCTTGCCCATGTCGGTGGCGTCATAGCCGGCCAGGTTGTTGACCACCTTGCGGAAACTGTCCGATTGCAGGATGTCGATCACCGAGCGGATCAGCGGATCCTGCAGCGAGGCCGCCGGCAGTGCGAAGAAGTAGCGCTCGCGCACCAGCGGGATGAAGCCCAGCCCGAAGCGTTGCGCCGCCGTCTGCACCCCGAAGCCGACATCGGCCATGCCGCTGGCGATGAAGGCGGCCACCGCCGAGTGGGTGAACTCGGTGTTCTCGAAGCCGTTGATCTTCTTGTGGGCGATGCCGGCGCCATTGAGCATCAGTTCCAGCAGCATGCGCGTGCCCGAACCGGCTTCACGATTGACGAAGCGCAGGTCGCTACGCGTGAGGTCGGCCAGGCCGCGCAAGCCCTTGGGATTGTCCGGTTCGATGAACAGGCCCTGGTTGCGGATGGCCAGGTGGATCAGGCAATCGCTGCGCTTGTTGAGCCACTTGGCATAGGTGGCGATGGCCGGTTTCTCGAACTCGCCCAGCGGCACGTGGAAGCCCGCCAGGTCGCATTCCTGGCGCGACAGCGCCGCCACGGCATCGGTGCTGTGGCGATAGCGCACTTCCACCGGCAGGCGCGCTTCATTGATCTTGTTGAGCAGCGCCGCCACCGCAAAGCCGTGGCTGGCGTTCAGGCGCACCTTTTCCGATTTGCCTTCCACGGTCTTGCCCAGTTCCACTTCCAGTTCCGAGGCCAGGCTGTCCAGGGTGGGGGACAGGCGCGCCGTCACCAGGCGATCTGCCCACAGCAGCTTGCTGGCGAAATCGGTCAGTGTGGTGCCACGGCCACGCCCGCTTTCGATCAAGGCGTTGCCGAACAGGCGCTCGGCCTCGCGCAACAGGCCCCAGGCATGCCGATAAGAATAGCGAGTCAATTGCGCGGCACGCGCAATCGAGCCGCTCTGCTGGATCGCAGTGAGCAGCGTCAACAAGTTGGCCGTGTCCAGCGCCGCCTCGTTGTCATAGGCGATTTCCCAGTGAGGTTTGATGTGGACTTTGAACATTTATGTGAAAGAAAGCATATTGAAACGGCCGATTATCGGTGATAATTTCGCGTCACTCTGCATAAATGATAGAAAATATATGCGGTGTTGTACATAAATAAATAAATTAAAAGAGAAGGATATCGCCGCAAAGATGGGCCAGTGTCACGATCTGGCCCTACCGGCTTTGCGATGCAATCCTTCCTTCGATTTACCCCATCACACACTCATAAAATATTCGGAGGAATAATGGCTTTCGATTTCCTGAACAAGGAACATACAGTCGCCAAGCCTGGCTTCAATCGCTGGCTGGTACCGCCAGCAGCTCTCGCAATCCACCTTTGCATCGGCATGGCCTACGGTTTCTCCGTGTTCTGGCTGCCGCTGTCCAAGGCCCTGGGCGTGACGGCCCCCATCGCCTGTGGCGCCGATATCGGCTTCTTCGCGCAGGTTTTCTCGTCCACCTGTGACTGGAAGATTTCCATGCTGGGCTGGATGTACACGATGTTCTTCGTCCTCCTGGGCATCTCCGCTGCGCTGTGGGGCGGCTGGCTGGAACACGCCGGTCCCCGCAAGGCCGGTGTCGTGGCGGCCATCTGCTGGTGCGGCGGCCTGCTGATCTCGGCCCTGGGCGTGAAGACGCACCAGATCTGGCTGATGTGGCTGGGCTCGGGCGTCATCGGTGGCGTCGGCCTCGGCCTGGGCTACATTTCGCCCGTGTCGACCCTGATCAAGTGGTTCCCTGACCGTCGCGGCATGGCCACCGGTATGGCCATCATGGGCTTCGGCGGTGGCGCGCTGGTCGGCACCCCGCTGGCCGATGCGCTGATGAAGAAGTTTGCCTCCCCCACTTCCGTGGGCGTGTGGGAAACCTTCGTGGTCATGGCCGTGATCTACTTCGTCTTCATGATGGCCGGTGCCTTCGGTTACCGTGTGCCGCCCACCGGCTGGAAGCCGGCTGGCTGGACCCCGCCGGTGGCCAAGTCCTCGGCGACCATGATCACCCAGAACCACGTGCACGTCTCCAAGGTCTGGGGCATTCCCCAGTTCTGGCTGGTGTGGCTGGTGCTCTGCCTGAACGTATCGGCCGGTATCGGCGTCATCGGCATCGCTTCGCCGATGCTGCAGGAAGTCTTCGGCGGCAAGCTCTTGGGCGTGGACATCGGTTTCAATGACCTGTCGGTCGAGCAGAAGGCCGGTATCGCGGCACTGGCTGCCGGCTTCACGGGCCTGATCTCGCTGTTCAACATCGGTGGCCGTTTCGCCTGGGCGTCGTGCTCGGACTTCTTCGGCCGCAAGATGACCTATGCCATCTTCTTCGTGCTGGGCTTCGTGCTCTACGTGAGCCTGCCGTGGTCGGCCAAGGCAGGCAACATCCCGCTGTTCGTGGGCGCAGTCTGCATCATCCTGTCGATGTATGGCGGCGGCTTCGCGACCGTCCCGGCTTACCTGGCCGACCTGTTCGGCACCCAGATGGTGGGCGCCATCCACGGCCGCCTGCTGACCGCGTGGGCAACCGCCGGCATCCTGGGTCCGGTGGTGGTGAACTACATGCGTGAGTACCAGCTGTCCCTGGGCATGCCCAAGAACGAGGTCTACAACACCACCATGTACATCCTGGCCGGCATGCTGGTGCTGGGCCTGATCTGCAACCTGCTGATCCGCCCGGTCGCGGCCAAGCACTTCATGACGCCGGAAGAACTGGCCCGTGAAAAGCAGCTGGCCCACGAAAAGTCGGCGGCCGACGCAGCCGTCACCGCCGGTTTGGGCGACATGTCGCAGATCGGCAGCGGCGGCAACCCGGTCGTCATCGGCCTGGCCTGGGCGGCCGTTGGCATTCCGCTGATCTGGGGTATCACCCTGGTGCTGCAGAAGTCGGCCGTGCTGTTCCGTTGATTAGGTAAAAGCTAATTGACTGCTTGATTGTTCGGTTACGCAGTTTTGTAAAGAATCAGTCAAGCCATCTCGTATCATCCGCAGGCCGGCTCCACCCGGCCTGCACGCAGGACCGCAGCGGCGAAAGCCGCTGACACAAGCTGCCATGGCCCCGTGAACCAGGGCGGCTTGTGTCAGCGACTATCAAAAAACAGGAGCATGGCCCGTCCCCCGGTAAGGGCAGGCCAGCATCCGCAGTGTTCACACCAACCCATCAAGGCAGGGAGAACATGCAACAACGGAGACAAGCTGGTTCATCTCGCACGGCCGTGCGCGCCCTTCACCGGGGCAGCGTCATGCCGCCGCATTGTTCTTCCCATCCCCTGATCTGCTTTCCCCAGGCCGCACCTCCCTAGGCGCGGCCATTTCCTTTCATTCGTCATTTGCGCGGTCCGCAGGAGATCCTCCGGGAGAAGGACAAGGTCCGCATTGAAGCAACACAGGAGGCAACAATGAAGCGGCAACAGGTTTTCGACGTGGCGGCGGTGCGCGGCATCATCGCCGAGCGCAAGGACATGGCCGGTGCCATGCTCCCCATCCTGCACGGTATCCAGGACAAGGTCGGCTACATCCCGGCCGATGCGGTCCCGATGATCGCCAGCGAGCTGAACGTCTCGCGCGCCGAGGTGCATGGCGTGATCTCGTTCTATCACTTCTTCCGGCAGGAACCGGCCGGTCGCCACGTGGTGCAGGTGTGCCGCGCCGAGGCCTGCCAGGCGCGCGGCAGCGAAGCCCTGGCCGAGCACGCGCAGAACGTGCTGGGCTGCGGTTTCCATGAAACCAGCGCCGATGGCCAGTTCACGCTGGAGCCGGTGTATTGCCTGGGCCAGTGCGCCATCGGTCCCAATCTCACTCTCGACGACGAGCTGCACGCCCGCGTCGATGCAGACAAATTCAAGCGCCTGATCCAGGCCAAGCGGGAGGCATGATGAGCACGCACGAACCCGTGACCATTTACGTCCCGCGCGACTCCACCGCGCTGGCCCTGGGCGCCAATGAAGTCGCCGCCGCCATCGCCGCCGAAGCGCAACAGCGCGGGCTGTCCATCAAGCTGGTGCGCAACGGCTCGCGCGGCATGTTCTGGCTGGAGCCGCTGGTGGAAGTGGCCACCGCAGCCGGGCGCGTGGCCTATGGGCCGGTGGCGCCCGAGGATGTCAGCGGACTCTTCGATGCGGGCCTGCTCACCGGAGGCCAGCACAAGCTGCACCTGGGCCTGACTGAAGAAATCGGCTTCCTCAAGAACCAGGAGCGCCTGACCTTCGCGCGGGTCGGCATCATCGATCCGCTCTCGCTGGAGGATTATCTGGCGCATGAAGGTTATGCCGGATTGAAGAATGCGCTGGCCAAGACACCGGAGGCCATCGTCCAGCAGATGATCGATTCCGGCCTGCGTGGCCGGGGTGGTGCGGCCTTCCCGACCGGCATCAAGTGGCAGACCGTGCTGCGCGCACCGGCCTCGCAGAAGTACGTGGTCTGCAATGCCGATGAGGGCGACTCCGGCACCTTCTCCGACCGCATGATCATGGAAGACGATCCCTTCACGCTGATCGAAGGCATGACCATTGCCGCCGTCGCGGTGGGGGCGACCGAGGGCTACGTCTACGTGCGTTCCGAATATCCGCATGCGATTGCCACGATGAACGAAGCCATCGCCATCGCCACCGAACGTGGCTACCTGGGAGATGACATCCTCGGTTCCGGTAAATCTTTCCGTCTGGAAGTGCGCAAGGGTGCCGGGGCCTACATCTGCGGCGAAGAAACCGCCATGCTGGAAAGCCTCGAAGGCAAGCGCGGCGTGGTGCGCGCCAAGCCGCCGCTGCCGGCCATCGAAGGCCTGTTCGGCAAGCCGACCGTGATCAACAACCTGATCTCGCTGGCCTCGGTGCCGGTCATCCTGGCGCGCGGTGCGGACTACTACAAGAACTACGGAGTAGGGCGCTCGCACGGCACGCTGCCATTCCAGCTGGCTGGCAACATCAGGCAAGGTGGCCTGGTGGAGAAGGCGTTCGGCCTGACGCTGCGCCAGCTGCTGGAAGACTTCGGTGGCGGCAGTGCCTCGGGACGTCCGCTTCGCGCGGTGCAGATGGGCGGGCCGCTGGGGGCGTACCTTCCGCCCTCGCAATTCGATACGCCGCTCGACTATGAAGCTTTCGCCGCGATCGGCGCGATGATCGGGCATGGCGGGCTGGTGGCGTTTGACGATAGTGTCGATATGGCCAAACAGGCCCGCTACGCCATGCAATTCTGTGCAGTCGAATCCTGTGGCAAGTGCACCCCTTGCCGCATCGGCTCCACGCGCGGCGTGGAAGTGATCGACAAGATCATCGCCAACCAGGAACGGCCGCAGCAGATCCACCTGTTGAAGAGCCTGTGCGACACCATGGTCAACGGTTCGCTCTGCGCCATGGGCGGCATGACGCCGTTCCCGGTGCTGTCGGCCCTGAACCATTTCCCCGAAGACTTCGGCGCGCCCGGCGAACAGGCAGCCTGACCCCATCAGCGAATCAGCGCACCAGCGCTCATCGAATGCAAGGAGTTGCACCATGAACCAGCTCAACGAAACGGATTACGGCACCCCCGCACGTGCCTCGGAACAGATGGTCACGCTGGAGATCGACGGCGTGGCCGTGACGGTCCCGGCCGGTACCTCGGTCATGCGCGCCTCGGTCGAGGCCGGCATCAACGTCCCTAAACTGTGCGCCACCGACACTCTGGAGCCCTTCGGTTCCTGCCGCCTGTGCCTGGTGGAAATCGAAAAGGATGGCCGCAAGATGAAGGGCTATCCGGCCTCCTGCACCACGCCCTGCGAGCCGGGCATGAAGGTGCAGACGCAGACCCCCAAGCTGGCCGAGATCCGTCGTGGCGTGATGGAACTCTACATCTCCGACCACCCGCTGGATTGCCTGACCTGTCCCACCAACGGCAACTGCGAACTGCAGGACATGGCCGGCGTGGTCGGCCTGCGCGAAGTGCGTTATGGCTACGAGGGCGAGAACCACATCCAGATGAAGAAGGATGAATCCAATCCCTATTTCACCTATGACCCTTCCAAGTGCATCGTCTGCAACCGCTGCGTGCGGGCCTGCGAAGAAACGCAAGGCACCTTTGCGCTGACCATCAATGGCCGCGGCTTCGAGTCGCGCGTGTCGGCCGGGCAGATGGAAGCCTTCATGGAATCCGAATGCGTCTCCTGCGGTGCCTGCGTGGAGGCCTGCCCGACCGCGACCCTGACGGAAAAGACCGTCATCATGCTGGGCCAGGCCGAGCACAGCAAGGTCACCACCTGCGCCTATTGCGGTGTGGGCTGCTCCTTCAAGGCCGAGATGAAAGGCAATGAAGTCGTGCGCATGGTGCCGTACAAGGACGGCAAGGCGAACCAGGGCCACTCCTGCGTCAAGGGCCGCTTCGCCTGGGGCTATGCGACCCACAAGGACCGCATCCTCAACCCCATGATCCGCAAGAGCATCAACGATCCCTGGCGCGAAGTGTCGTGGGAGGAAGCGCTGTCGTACGCGGCCAGCGAGTTCCGCCGCATCCAGGCCAAGCATGGCAAGGATTCCATCGGCGGCATTACCTCTTCCCGCTGCACCAACGAAGAAACCTACCTGGTCCAGAAACTGGTACGTGCCGCCTTCGGCAACAACAACGTCGATACCTGCGCCCGCGTCTGCCACTCGCCGACCGGGTATGGCCTCAAGCAGACGCTGGGTGAATCGGCCGGGACGCAGACCTTCGAATCGGTGATGAAGTCCGACGTCATCCTCATCATGGGCGCCAATCCGGCGGCCGGCCATCCGGTGTTTGCTTCGCAGATCAAGCGCCGCGTGCGCCAGGGCGCCAAGCTGATCGTGATCGATCCGCGCACCACCGAGATGGTCAAGTCGCCGCACCTGAAGGCGGACTATCACCTGAAGCTGCGCCCCGGCACCAACACCGCCATCATCACGGCGCTGGCCCATGTGGTCCTCTCCGAAGGCCTGCAGAACGAGTCCTACATCCAGGAACGCTGCGACCTGCAGTCGTACCAGGACTGGAAGCAATTCGTCCTGCGCGAAGACAATTCGCCCGAAGCCATGGCTGCCATCACCGGCGTGCCCGCCGAGATCATCCGTGGCGCGGCTCGCCTGTATGCCACCGGCGGCAATGCTGCGATCTATTACGGCCTGGGTGTGACCGAGCATGCGCAGGGTTCGACCACCGTGATGGGCATCGCCAACCTGGCCATGTGCACCGGCAACGTCGGCCGCGAAGGCGTGGGCGTGAACCCGCTGCGCGGACAGAACAACGTGCAGGGCTCCTGCGACATGGGTTCCTTCCCGCATGAACTGCCGGGCTATCGCCACATTTCGGATTCCACCGTGCGCGGCCAGTTTGAACAGGCCTGGGGCGTGACGCTCAATCCGGAGCCGGGCCTGCGCATTCCCAACATGTTCGATGCGGCCCTCGATGGCAGCTTCAAGGGCCTGTATTGCGAAGGGGAAGACATCGTCCAGTCGGACCCGAATACCCAGCACGTGGCAGCGGCCTTGCAGGCCATGGAATGCATCGTGGTGCAGGACCTGTTCCTGAACGAAACGGCCAAGTATGCGCACGTCTTCCTGCCTGGTTCGTCCTTCCTGGAAAAGGATGGCACCTTCACCAACGCCGAGCGCCGCATCTCGCGCGTGCGCAAGGTGATGCCGCCCAAGGCCGGCAAGTCCGACTGGGAAGTCACGGTGGCCCTGGCCGAAGCGCTGGGTTATCCGATGCCGTACAATCACCCCTCGGAAATCATGGACGAGATCGCCGCCCTGACCCCCAGCTTCCATGGTGTGAGCTACGACAAGCTGGAGAAACTCGGCAGCATCCAGTGGCCCTGCAACGAGGCAGCGCCGGAAGGCACGCCCATCATGCACGTGGGCAGCTTCATTCGCGGCAAGGGCAAGTTCATCAACACGCAGTATTTCGCCACCGACGAGAAGGTGACGCAGCGTTACCCGCTGATCCTGACCACCGGCCGCATCCTGTCTCAGTACAACGTGGGTGCGCAGACGCGCCGCACCGAGAACTCGCAATGGCATAGCGAAGACCGGCTGGAAATCCACCCGCACGATGCCGAGGACCGTGGCATCCGCGAGGGCGACTGGGTCGGCGTGGAGTCGCGTGCAGGCCAGACCGTGCTGCGGGCGACGGTGACCGAGAAGGTGCAGCCGGGGGTGGTCTATACCACCTTCCACTTCCCCGAATCGGGTGCCAACGTCATTACCACCGACAACTCCGACTGGGCCACCAACTGCCCCGAGTACAAGGTGACGGCGGTGCAGGTGATGCCGGTGACGCAGCCCTCGCAATGGCAGCAGCACTACGAGCGCTTCAACCGTGCGCAGCTTGATCTGCTCAAGGGCGAGGCGCCGGCGGAACCCTTGGTGACGAAGTAAGCGGTACGGGCCCGATGGGCTCGTGCCGGCATGATTTCCGCAGACACGAGCCCAACCCATCCGCATCAGGCAGGACAGCATGAACCCACGCAACAGCAGCAGCCCCCTCATTGACGACACCACCGGCGACTACGCCACCTTCGCCCGCGTGCAAGTGGATCGCTGGCGCGATGGCCAGCGCGAGACGGTCGAGGATGTAGTCGCCGAGGAAGTCCCCATCGCCCTCGAATACAACGGCATCTCGCACGCCGTGATGATGGCCACGCCCGCCGACCTGGAAGATTTTGCGCTGGGCTTTTCGCTCACCGAAGGCATTTTGGCCGCCCCGGGCGAGTTGTATGAATGCGAGATCGTCCCCGGCTGCGAAGGGGTGCAGGTCCAGATGCGCATCGCCACCGAGCGCTTCGTGGCGCTCAAGGAAAAACGCCGCAACCTCACCGGGCGTACCGGCTGCGGGCTGTGTGGTGCGGAGACGCTGGAGCAGGCGGTGCGGCATCCGCAGGCAGTGCGCGGTGGCGCGGTGTTTTCGGTGGAGCAGGTGCATGCGGCCTTCGAGCAGATGCAGGCCGGGCAGCAATTGCAGCAGGCCACCGGTGCCACGCATGCGGCGGCGTGGATGGATGTTTCCGGCCGCATCGTGCTGGTCCGCGAGGATGTGGGCCGCCACAATGCGCTGGACAAGCTCATTGGCGCGCTGGCAGAAGAGGGTGCCGATTTTGCACAGGGTGCGGCCATCATCACCAGCCGTGCCAGTTACGAGATGGTGCAGAAGGCGGCCACGGTCGGCATCGGGTTCATCGCCGCCGTGTCAGCCCCGACCGCCTTGGCGATCCGGCTGGCCGACGAGACGGATGTGACGCTGCTGGGCTTCGTGCGCAAGCAGGGCCACGTGGTGTATGCGCGGCCGCAGCGCTTGCGGTGAACCGGCGGCGCGGATGAAGAGTTGACGGACAATCGATGAACAAAGCAGGAGGAGACGCATCATGAATACCGAACACCTGGTCAAGATGGCCAACCAGATTGGCAGTTTCTTTTCCACCATGCCGGACCGCGACCAGGCCATGGCCGACCTGGCCTCGCACCTCAAGCGCTTCTGGGAGCCGCGCATGCGCAAGGCCTTCCTGGCGCATATCGAGAAGACCCAGGGAGAGGGCGTGGATGCCATCGTGCTGGAGGCGGTGAACCGGCATATGCAGCAGTTGGCGGTGTAGGGCTGCTACGTGCTTGTGACTTCGTGGAAACCGCTCAGCTTGCTGGGCGGTTTTTTTTATGACGGAGCGGGCTCTGCAGCGCTTGCCTCACGCCGCCAACGCCACCTCCGCCGCAATCCGGTGAAAGCGCCTTCCAAAATAAGCCAGCCCATCGGCTTGCGATGCGGCCAGGCGGATGTGCCGGATCTCCACGAACAACACGCTGTGCGTGCCCGCCTGTTGCTGCAGCACGATGTCGCCCTCCAGCACCGCGAGTGCATCGGGCAACACCGGCTGGCCGTAGTCACCGGTCTCCCAGCCCACCTGCGCCATGCGTTCTTCGGCCGCCAGCCCGGTCATGCCGGCAATCATGCGCGCCACGTCTTCGTGATGACCGGCCAGGATGTTGATGCACAGCCGTCCGTTGCCCACCAGGATGGGATGGGCTGCACTCTTGACGTTGATGCACACCAGCACCGTGGCCGGGTCGTCGGAGACCGAACTGACGGCGCTCACCGTCATGGCTGCGCGTCCTGCAGGACCATCGGTGGTGATGATGTTGACCGCAGCCGAGAGACGCGCCATGGCGTCGCGAAAATCTTGCTTCATGGTAGGTCCGTCCAAAAAAGAGATGACATCCGGCACAAGGCTTCGTATCCTTTGCGCCATCAGCAATGTCGTCTGCGGCGCCGTCTGGCGGATGTCGATCAGCAGGTGAGAGGGAGAACGCATCGCCTATGAAAGCCTGCGTCCTGGGATGAACAATAGACCCTGCACAAATGGCGGGTCAAATGATTGTCTGGAATGTTCCGCATGAAGCAAATGAATATCGGCGCAGTGGACTTGAACCTGCTCAAGACCTTCATCGTCATCTGGGAGTTGCGCAGCCTCACCGCTGCCGCCGACCGCCTGCACCTGACCCAGCCCGCCGTGAGCCACGCCCTGCGCCGCCTGCGCGAAATGTTCGATGATCCGCTCTTCGTGCGCAGCACCAGCGCCATGGTGCCCACCGAAACAGCGATCCGGCTGCATGAGCCCATCGCCCGCGCCCTCGGCATCATCCACGAGGCCCTGCATACCCACGCCAGCTTCGATCCGGCCACGGCCACGCGGACCTTCCACCTGGTCATGTCGGACATGTCGTGCAGCCACGTGCTGCCCTTGCTGATGGAAGAACTGGCCCACGCCGCGCCGCACGTCTCCATCGAAGTGCAGCAGATGGCCATGGAAAACCTGGGCGCAGCCATGCGCAATGGCGACATCGACCTGGCCTTCGGCTACCTGCCGGGCCTGCCCGAGGATTGCCAGAGCCAGCTGGTACTCAATGACGACTACGTGTGCATGCTGCGCAAGATCCATCCCCAGGCCAGCGAGCCGCTGACCATGGAGAGCCTGCTGCAGCTGCGCTACGTCTACGCCAACACCAATATCACCGGCCACCAGCTGGCCGAGGATGTGCTGCGCAACGCCGGCGTGAAGCGCGATTTCGCCTTGCGCATGCCGCACTTCACGGTGGCCCCGCAGATCGTGCGCGGTACCGACCTGGCGCTGTTCCTGCCGCGCAGCATCGCCGAGCGCCACAACGTCGATGAGGCCTGCGTGCTGCTGGACCTGCCGCTGGAAATGCCGCGCATCCCGGTGAGCATCTACACCCATACGCGCTTCTCGGCGGACTCGGGCATCCAGTGGCTGCGCAGCCTGCTCATCGAAATGTTCGGACGCGAGGCCGAGAACGCCTGATTCTTCCCCGTACTGGAGTCACATCATGAGCATTGCCGTCACCGGAGACGTTCCCTACTACGCCGTCATCTTCACTTCCCTGCGCACGGAGGGCGATAATGGCTATGGCGAGATGGCCGAAGCCATGGTGGAGGCGGCGTCGCGCCAGCCCGGTTTCCTGGGGCTGGAGTCGGCGCGCGAAGGGGTGGGCATCACCGTGTCTTACTGGGCGAGCCTGGAGGCCATCGCTGCGTGGAAACGCGACCTCGACCACCAGCTGGCCCAGCGCCTGGGACGCAAGCAATGGTACGAGGCCTACAAGACACGGATCTGCAAGGTTGAGCGCGATTACGCTTTCACCCGCGAGTAAGCGTCAGCAACTGCGCTGCAGGAAATCCATCACCGCTGCTGCAAAGAGGTCTGGCATCTGGTCCGGCATGGGGACCATGCCGTCCTCCAGTGTCAGCCACTGGCTGCCGGCAATGGCCTGAGCGATACGTTCGCTGTAGGGCGCAGCGTGGGGATCGCGCCCTGCCCGCAACACCAGCGTGGGCGCGCGGACCAGGCCGATGCGATCTTCCATGTGATAGTTGCGCACCACGATATGGCCATGCGAGGCCATCGCTCCGGCCTTGAGGGCATCGACCATGAAGCGTGTCAGCAGGTCGGTGTCGCCTTGCGGATAGAAGGGCTCGCGGCGCTGCCACAGCTCCTGCAGGTGCGCGCCATCGCTGCGCACCTCCACATCGTCCACGGTGCGCTTGCCCGCGTGGGCGCTGCGCCGTGCTGCGTCGTTGTAGGGACAGGAAGACAGCACCAGCGCCACCACCCGCTCAGGAGCCGACGCCGCGATTTCCATGGCCGTGACGGCACCGGTATGGTGGCCGACCACGGCGGCCTTGCGGATGCCCAGCTGGTCCATCACTTCCAAGGCGAGGCTGGCCCAGCGCTCGATGCTGTGCTCAGCCGGCGGCGGCTTGCAGGAGTCGCCAAAGCCAAGCGTGTCGATGGCGATGGGCCGGTAGCGCTGCGCCAGCAGCGGCAGCACGTCGCGGAATTCGTCCCAGGAACGCGGAGTCTGGTGCAGCAGCAGCACGGGCAATCCTTCGCCCATGCTGGCGACGTGCAGCGGGCCGGCGCTGGTGGGGATGAACTGGCGCAGGAGGACGGGATGGGCAGGAGGCATGGGAATGGCTTTCCGACGCGGTGAAGAGGGCGCAGCCTCTTCCCGGTCAACTCAGTTACAACGAACGGCAGCGTGCATCACCAAACGATATAAATGATTTGTATCGTTTGATTTGTATCGTTTGAAGATTCCAGCGCTTCGTTACTTCATCAGCACCGAATAGGTCGGCACATTGTTGGCCCAGCCGGAGGCCAGCGGTGCCACGAACACGTTCTCGGTACGGGTGCGCGCGATCTTCCACACCCCGTCGACCTTCTTGAACAGGTTGTTGAGCCGGCTGGAGCGCAGCAGCGAGGAGCCGTCGCCGAAGATCCAGGGCTGGCAGTGCACCCACTGGCCATCGGCATGCGTGCATTCGGCATTGACGTGGATCTGTTCCGAGGTCAGGTAGTGCACGTTCAAGAGCAGTTCCGGATCTTTCTTCTGGCCCCAGAAGGCCTGGAAGTGCTTGCGGATCGCATCCTTGCCGACGGCCTGGCCGAACTGGCCCTCGTAGTAGGAACCGACGCCTTCCCAGATGGCGTCTTCGGCATAGAGCTCGAGGATCTTCTCGATGCGTTCGGCGTCATCGGCCACCGGCTCGGGGCAGGGCGTGTCGCACAGGAACATGTAGCGCGCCTGGATGCGGCGAATGTCGGCCTCGGCTTCGAGGATGTCGAGGCGGCGTTTGAGTTGCTGGATTTCCTGGGTGAAGTCGGTCATGGTGCCTGGTCTCTCGTGATCTTGATCTTGTATGGATGGGAAAAGCCAACCCTGCATACAAGCGCAGGGTTGGCAGCGGCGATCAGTGCATCGCCGCGAGGAGGGGCTTGGGGCTTACAGGTAGCGCGCCAGCAGCTTGCGGGTAGCGATACGCAGGACGCGGTCAAACAGGTAGCCCAGCAGGCCCAGCGCGATGATGCCCACGAACACCCACTCGGTACGGCTGAAGTTGCGCGCCGTCCAGATCAGGGCGCCCAAGCCTTCGCGGGCCGAGACGATTTCCGCCGAGACCACCGTCAGGAAGGAATTGCCCATCGCGATGCGGGCGCCGGTGACCATGAAGGGCACGGTCGAGGGCAGGATCACGGTAGTCAGGATCTTCCATTGGCCGGCACCCAGCGAGGCCGCTGCACGCAGGCGCAGCGGGTTTACCGCTTGCACGCCGGCGATGGTGTTGAGCGTGACGATGAACACCGTGGTGTAGAAGATCAGCGCGATCTTCGATAGTTCGCCGGGGCCAAGCCAGATCACGGCCAGGGTGACGAAAGCGATCGGCGGGATGAAGCGGAAGAACTCGATGTAGGGATCGAGCAATTGCCGCACCAGGTCAAAGCGGCCCATGAAGATGCCCAGTGGTACGCCGATGGCCACACCCGCACCCCAGCCGGCCAGGATGCGCCCGGAGGAGGCCAGCACCGATTGCTGCAGGGTGCCGTCGGCAATCAGTTCCAGCGCGGCGGCCCAGGTCATCGAGACCGAGGGCAGGAACAGCGGCGAGGTGGTCATCGAGACCAGTTGCCACAACACCAGGCCGCCGACGATGGCGACCACCGAGATCAGGAAAGGACGGGCTGCTTTCATGCGACGACCCAGGTTGGATGGCATGGCCGACTCTTGTGCCGTCGGGGAGGCTGTCTGTGTGAGCTGGGTCATTGTACGGATTCCTCTTCAATCAAACCTTGTGCGCGCAGTACGCGCGTAACTTCTGCACCGATGTCGTCGCGGATGCGGGCATACAGTGCCATGCAGGCGGGGTCGGCCGGATCGCGCGGATGCGGCAGGTCGACTTCTTCGATGGTCTTGATGTGGGCGCGCGGACCGGCCGTCATGGTCACCACGCGGTCGGCCAGCAGGATGGCTTCCCAGATGTCGTGGGTGACGAAGACGATGGTACAGCCGGTGCTTTTCCAGATGCGGTCCAGCTCGCTTTGCAGCACCTCGCGGGTCTGCGCATCGAGGGCGCCGAAGGGCTCATCCATCAGCACCACCGAGGGTTCATTGACCAGCACCCGGGCAATCTGCGCACGCTGGCGCATGCCGCCGGAGAGCTCGGCCGGGAACTTGTCGATGGCGTGTTTCAGGCCGACCAGCGAGACATAGCGCTCGGCGGCAGAGCGGCGTTCAGCGGCCGGGATGCCGCGCAGCTTGAGACCGTACTCGACGTTTTCGCGCACCGACAGCCACGGGAACAGCGCCTCGGACGACTGGAACACGACGCCGCGATCCAGCCCCGGTCCCTTGACGCGCTTGCCGGCCACGCTGATCTCGCCGGCGACATCCTGGAAGCCCGCAATCGCATTGAGCAGGGTGGACTTGCCGCACCCCGAGGGGCCCAGCAGGCAGATGAATTCTCCTGCGCGGATATCGAGGTCGATGCCGGCCATGATCTCGTTCTTGCCGATGGTCAGGCCGACGCGCTTGATGGAAACTGAAGATCCATGTCCCATGGCTTACCCCTTGTAGAAACCGCGTTGCAGGATCTTGCTCATGTCCACCGGCGCCTTGATGGCCTGTTTCGACAGCAGGAATTCGCCAATGGCGTTGGCGGTCTTGAGATCGGTGTCGGTGAAGTCGCGCACGATGGGCTCCATGTCCTTGAGCGAATTCAAGGTCTGCGGTACCGGGATGCGGGTGATGGCCTGCACCGATTGCGCCGCGCGCGGCGGATCCTTGCGGGTGATCTCGGAGGCTTCGGCCAGGGCCTTGAGGATGTTGCCGGCCACTTCCTTGTTGGCGGCCAGCCAGTTGGCATTGGCCGAGAGCCACAGGGTGCTGGTGTAGCCGACGTCGCCGGCGGTCATGAGGATGTGGCCGCCTTGCTGCACGCCCAGCGTGGGCCACGGTTCCCAGACGAAGTAGGCATCGATGTCGCCACGGGCCAGCAGGGCGGGCAGTTCCGGCGGACCGGAGCGCACCATCTCTACCTTGGTGGCATCGATGTTGAGGGTCTTCAGGGTCAGGCCGGTGACGTATTCCGAGACCGAGCCGGCGACGATGCCGAACTTCTTGATCTTGTCGGCCGAGGTGATGGCCTTGCGTGCCACCAGCTTGACGTAGGTCTTGGATTGATAGGTCACGGCCAGCGGACGCAGTTCGGCGCGCGAGAGGCGCACGATGTGCGTGGGTTCGCCGGCACAGCCCAGCTGCACCTGGTTGGCCACCAGCGCGTTGAGCGCTTCGCCGCCGTCGGTATAGGACTGCACGGTGACGTTGGGGGCGCCGTATTTGGCGAAGAGCTTTTCGTTGGCGGCGACGTAGAAGGCCGTGAAGACGGGATCAGCGCCGACGCCGATGATGACGGGCGCGCCCTGGGCCAGGGCTGGCAAGGCGGGCGCAGCGCCTGCGGCGAGCATCGAGGCGGCGCCGAGCAGCAGCTTGCGGCGTTGTGGCGAAACGGTGGAGTGGGTCACGGCTGGGTCCTCTTTGTAAAGTTGGTGAAACGCCAGTGGAGATGGCAGGCACGGCAGTAACAAAGGCAAAACACGGGGTGCGCTTGCGCCTGCAGCGCAGGCATGAGCGCAGGCAATTTTCAGGAGGGGAGGCGCATCAGCGCTTGATCCCCAGCTTTGCAAAAAGCGCGCCAGCGCTTTCGTAATTCAATTCCGACAGTGCCGCGTGCTGCGTCACCACCATCGCATCACGCACGATGCGCTGCAGGCGGTGGGTGCGCTGGATGGCGGCCATGCCGGCAGCCTGGTAGGCGTCGTTGACGACTTCCATCGAGACCCGCGCGGCATAGGTGGCCGAGAGCTTGAGCATCATGTCGATCTCTTCGGTGACGGGGTTGCCCGCCACGATCTGTTCCCAGGCCTGTTCGCAGGCGTCGTAGAAGAACATGCGGGCGCTGCGCCACTTGGCTTCGGAGACGCCGAGCTTGATCTTGTAATACGCGCGGTCCGACAGGCGCAGCGCACCCGGCATGATCTTGGCGCCACCGGCCATGTCGGTGACGATGTCCAGTGCGGCGCGCGCCAGGCCGATATTGACGGCTGCATGCACTTCAGCCTGGTAGGCCAGGGCCGGATAGCGATACAGCGGCTCATCGATGAGGCCGGCCGCACCACGGGCACAGGTCCATTCGTGGGCCACGAACTTGTCCTTGAGGCGGGTATCGTGGCTGCCGGTGCCTTGCATGCCGACCACGTTCCAGTTGTCCACGATCTCGATTTCAGACGCCGGCATCACGGCCATGAGCGCGGGCTTTTGCGTACCGTCGTCCGGGCCGCTGGTGTCCTTGATGCCCACGCCGATCCAGTCTGCGCCCTTGCAGCCGCTGGCGAAGTGCCAGCGCCCGGTAATTTCCCATCCGCCGGGGACGGCCTTGGCTTCCTGCAGCGGATAGAGGCCGCCGGCATAGACCTGGTCGGGGCCGCTTGCGTAGATCTTGCGCTGCGTTTCGATGGGCAGGGCGGCGAGATAGGTATTGGCCGAACCGAAGGCCGCGACCCAGCCGGCCGAGCCATCGGCCTTGGAGATGCGTTCGACCATGGCCAGGAAGGGCGCCGGGGCCAACGCTTCGCCACCGAACTTGCGCGGCGTGCCGCTGCGGAAGATGCCGGCCTTCTTCATGGTGGCCACGATGTCGCGTGGCACGTGGCCCAACTGGTCGAACTCGTCGCGGCGCGCAGTCACTTCCGCAATGAGCGTATCCATTTCGGGAGAGTCCGCATGCGGAGGGGCAGCGGTGACGATTTTTTTCTGGACGGGATAAACATCGAGCGTGATCGAATTCATGGCACACCACTTTGGTTGAAAGGAGGTAGCTGAGTGTCGTCCTGGGTCAAATCAGGGTCAAATTCTATTTAGGAATTGGCCGAATGAATATTAGTAATAATGATTAGGCTGCTCCGGGATGGCACGCAGGCTTGTGCATGGTGCACCCGCATGATGCGCGAAACCCGCACGGAGAGGGCGTTTGGCGCGATCCTGCACCAAACGCGAGAGGGCCGATGCCCTGCTTGGAGAAGTATTTGCAGTATTGATGCGGCTAATCGGTGGTGCGGATTTGCCTGGAGTGGAGGGGACTGACTACCATGAGGGCCGAGATTGAAGGGAAACACTGTTCAGTTTCGTCATAGGCTCCTTCTGGCCTTCATTTCGGGCGGACTTCTTCGGGAGTCCGCCACTTTTCGTTTTCTCTTTTTACTTCCCGTTTGACTTGTCTTCTTTCCCTGCAGACCTTGCGGCGCGGGGATGTCTTCTTTTTCTGTTACGTGTTGATTCCGTGTGCCGGTGCGGCGTGACGCCTAACGCCAATGCACATCGGCGCAGCCGTGCTGTGCGATGGTCTGCAATTGATCTTGTATGGATTCACGTTGGAGGATGTCTGTACGCAAAACAGAGACATGACCGCCTTCCTTGCGCAGTTCGTTCGTGAGTTGCACAAATTGCGCCGCGTTCAGCTTGTGCAGGGCACAGGCCGCGTAGAGCCGCGCTTCTTTGGTGGCGGAGCCGTCGTCGATCAGCCGTGTGAAGAGTTCCAGCGCGGCCGGGGATTGCAGCAAGCGGCGATAGCGTTGTTCGCTTTCACTGATGTGGCCGATGAAACCGACCTGGCCGAGGGCGAAGGTGGGGGTCTGGCGCAGGAGGGAGAGATCGTCCGCTGCGCTCTCCGTGGCATGGATGCAGGGAGGTGTGAGCAGCATCAATCCATACATTGCCAGTGATCGTGACAGTGGCAAGCATCTCTTTGGTTTCATGGCAGTTTCTTCCGGGCAGGGGAGGGGGGAAACGGCATGATGCCTCAACAAGCAAGCCGTGGTGCGCTCCTGGCCGCCCATGCAATGAATGAAGCAGCATATGTCGAATCATTTGGATAAAAAAAATCGGCCGCATAAAAGCGGCCGATCTTGAATCACGAGAATGCAGTGCAGGCAATCAGTAACGATACCCCAGCGTCAGCAAGATGGTCCGGTCATCCCCCAAGGCCACCGCACGCGCCAGACCGCCCGCGTAATAGTGGGTATTGAAGATGTTCTTGACGTTGAGCGCAGCGCGCCAGCGTTCGGCGTTGTAGGCCACGCCGGTATCGGCCAGCACGTAGCCGGGCAGGGTATAGCCATTGGTGCGCATCATGCTCTGGCCGTGCACGCCGCCATTCCACTCCCATCCGGCCAGTTGGCCCTTGAAGCGATAACGGGCGCTGGTGGTGAAGTTGTGGCGCGGGACGTTGTCCAGCCACTGGCCCACGGTGGTGCTGCGCTGGCCGCCGTCATCGGTCACGATGGCCGCCGTATAGGAGTAGCCCGCGTTGAGGCTCAGGCCATTGCGCAGGTCCGAGGTCACGCTGATCTCGCCGCCCTGCGAACGCTGTTCACCCACGGCAATGTTGAAGCCGGTGTTGTTGGGATCGCTCACCAGCACGTTGCGGCGACGCAGGTCGAACACGGCCACGTTCACGCTGGTGCGGCCTTCGTCGAGGTCGAACTTCACGCCGGCTTCCCATTGCTTGCCGGTCTCGGGCTTGAAGGTGCCGCCGCTCACATCGGTGCCGCTGTTGGGATAGAACGAGGTCGCGTAGCTGATGTAGGGACGTACTCCGCGAACCAGCTCATACATCAATGCGGCCGAGCCCGTCGTGGCGCTGGCCGGATTGTCGGTATGCGCGCCGGTGCGCAGGTTGGTCGAGTAGGTCGAGACGTTGTCGTAGCGCAGGCCGGTCAGCAATTGCCAACGTTGGCCGAAGCTGATCTTGTCGCGTGCATACAAGCCGGTATCGCGGATGCTGGTCGAGGTGTAGGTGGTGGGGGTGGTCGGGCAATTCAGGCGCGCGCCATACACCGGGTTGTAGACGTTGAGCGCCGCCACCGTGCAGGTGTAGGACAGCGTGTCCTCGCGTGAATTGAGATAGTCCGTCCCCAGGGTGATCTCGTGCTTGCCGAAGTCCGTATTGAAGCTGCGCTGGATATTGGTATCGATGCTGAAGGTCTGGCCTTCATAGGTCTGGTCCGTACCGGTGCGCGTGAGACTGCGGCCGGTGTTCGACAGGACATTGTTGGCCACCAGCTGCCCGCTCATCTCGAACTGCTGGTAACGCACGTTGTTGTTGAGCGTCCAGCCGTCATCGAAGCGGTGCGTCAGCGCATAGCCGATGCGGGTTTCATTGGCCGCATACGGACGTGCGCCCGGTTCGCCGATGAAGAGGCTGCGCGGCAGCGCGCCGTTGACGTTGCTGTTGATCGAGCCCGACAGCGGCAGCCCTTGCTGGCGCACGTAGTTGCGTTCCTGGTAGCTGGTCAGGATGGTGAAGTCGGTACGCGCACCCAGGTCCAGCGACAGCGAGGGCGCGATGTAGCGGTTCTTGAACCACACGTTGTCGGTGGCATCGTTCGAGTTGGAAATGAGACCGTTGATGCGCAAGGCCTGCTTGCCGTTTTCCGACAGCGACTTGTTCAGGTCCACGGTGCTCTGGTAGAAGTCGTGGCTGCCCACGGTCACGTCGACGTTGGCGAAGTCATTGCCCTGCGGACGCTTGCTGACCATGTTGACCAGCCCGCCCGGCAGCACCAGCCCGTACAGCAGCGAGCCCGGGCCCTTGAGCACTTCGACCTGCTGCAGGCCGAACAGCTGCTCGGCCACGCGCGAGCTGGCGGTGGTGCGCAGGCCATCCAGATACAGCGAATCGGAAGCGACCTGGCCACGGATGATCAGGTCATCCCAGCCGCGCCGGCCGTATTGCTGCGCGACCACGCCGGGCACGTTCTCCAGCGCATCGGCCAGCGACACGGCTTGCTGGCTGTCCAGCATGGAGCGCGTGACCACCGATACCGATTGCGGGGTTTGCGACAGCGGCGTAGTCGATTTGTTGACCTGGCTTTGGGTGGCCTTGAACTTGGTGTCGTTGACGCCATCGGCCACCACATCGACGGTGGGCAATTGCGCAGCGGCCGCGCTGTTGTCCGTGCCGGCAGTCTGCGCCAGGACGGTGGAAGCGGGCAAAACGGAAAAGGCGAGGAGGACGGCGAGGGCGCCGGGAGAAAGGGAGGGCATGAATCAGATAATAATGAGAATAATTACTATTCATGATATCGCATTCTTGTGCTTGGCAACAAATATTTACTGATCGTTTGCATCTTGTCGCCTGGCGCGCGTGCAGTGCGTTTGGCGCGTTGCATCAATCAGGAGCCAGGCTTCAGACCTTGAACGGCGGGAATGAAGCAGTCGCCCGAAAGCCCCCGTCTCATGCGCCGATCCATTCATATTGCCGTGCGAGAACGTGAGCGCGCCGTTCATGGCATCTGCTCAAATTTTTCATCTGAAATAAGTTTGACCCGCCCGAATCGCGCTGCTATCTTGGAACCGGTTCCAAAAGATTCATATAAACGAGCAGCCCGGAACCTTCAGGCAAATCAACCGACGCAGTTCAACGATTTGGCGGGCAATAGTGAGACAAAGCACCAAGACCGGCACCGACCGGGTCACCATCGCGCAAGTGGCGCGGGAGGCCGGGGTGTCCAAGACCAGCGTATCGCGTTACCTGGGCGGCGAATTCGACGCGCTCTCGGCACGCCTGCGCGACCAGATCGGCAAGACCATCGCGCGCCTGGGCTATCAGCCCAGCCAGATGGCGCGCGGGCTCAAGGGTGGCCGCACCCGCCTCATCGGCATGCTGGTAGCGGACATCCTCAACCCCTATTCGGTGGCCGTGCTGCATGGTGCGGAAGCGGCCTGCCAGAAGCATGGCTACACGCTCATGCTGTGCAATACCGGCAATGACGAGGCGCGTGAGAAGCAGTCCCTGGCGGCCCTGCATTCCTACAGCGTCGAAGGCCTGCTGTTCAACACCCAGGGCCGCAACGTGACGCCGCTGCGCGAGCTGGGGCAGGCGGCCTTTCCGGTGGTGCTGCTGGACCGGCACGTGGAAGGCTGCGACTTCGACCTGGTCGGCCTGGACAACGTCAAGGCCGCGCAATTGGGGACGCAGCACCTGCTGGCCCAGGGCTATACCGATATCGCGCTGGTGGTGCAGCCCCTGTATGGCGTGAGTTCGCGGCAAGGGCGGCAGGCGGGTTTTTTGCAGGCGATGGCGCAGCGGCCCGATTGCCATGCCGAGACGCTGGAAGTGGATGTGGACCAGCCCGGCCATGTGGCCACGATCGTGCGCGAATATTTCCTGCGCCGGGCAGGGGCCGGCAGTACGGGGCGAGTGGCGCTGCTTGCCGGCAACGGCATGGTGTCATTGCAGATCGCGCTGGCCTTGCAGAGCATGACGCTGCGCTTTCCTGACGATGTGGGGCTGCTGTGTTTCGATGAATTGGCCTGGTCGCCCTTGGTGGGCAGCGGCATCAGTACCATCGAACAACCGACTTATGACATCGGGTTTGCGGCCATCGAACGCTTGCTGGTCCGCATTCATGGCGAGCGCTCGGTACGCATGGAAATGCTGTTGGACCCCCGCCTCATCTGCCGCGGCTCGACCGCCAGTGTGGAAGGCCATCCGCAGCGCGCGCTGGTGCGCGGTATTGCCGAGAAGATTTCCCCGGCACCGACGGGGCAGATGAGCCGAATTTAAACGCATTGCTGGAACCGGTACCAAGACGCGGGACGCCTGACGTGATGATGCGCCCGATTGGTAAGACCTTGAAACAGGACTGCAGAGCTGTTCAGTAAAAGGGAAGCCCGTATTTCAGCCTCACGCGATCGTATTACTCGTATTACGGCCTTCCGGCCGCATCACAGACCTGCAAGCGGGAAGCACAAGCAGGCAGCAACAAAGAGGGGCAACGAGTCCATGCGGCCACGCGAGAGCGGGTGCGGGACCCGGCGCCTGTCGCACCCAACGGACTGCCGTCCACACGGCATTGATTGATCAGGAGACCAGGATGAGCATCAAGAAAATTTTCAACGCAAAATTCGTCGCACTGACGCTGGCCGCAGCCTGCGCAGTGGCAACCGCTGCCAGCGCCAGTGCGCAGAGCATCGCCGAGCTGACCAAGAAGGGCAAGATCACCATCGGCGTGGTCAGTGGCACTCCCCCGTTCGGTTCGGTCGATGCCAAGGGCGAGCCCATCGGCTATGACGTCGATGTGGCCAACCTGATCGGCAAGTATCTCGGCCTGCCGGTGGAGATCGTGCCGCTGGTGCCGCCGGCCCGTATCCCGGCGCTGGAATCGGGCAAGGTCGACATGCTGGCCGCCACCCTGGCCCCTACGCCTGAGCGCGCCAAGTCGGTACTGTTCACGATTCCCTACAGCGGCTTCGAGCTGTCCATCGTCGGCCCGGTCGGCAGCAACTACAAGAAGCTGGACGATCTGGTGAAGAAGAAAGTGGGCGTCTCGCGCGGCTCCACCAACGACACTGCACTGACCCGCCTGGCCCCTCCGGGCACGGTGCTGGTGCGTTTCGAGGATGACTCCACGGTGACCCAGGCGCTGCTGTCGAACCAGGTCGATGCCATCTCCATTCCCAACACCATGGCCAATGAAATCGTCAAGAGCCGTGGCCAGGGCAAGATCGAAGTCAAGTTCCCGTACTCGGTGCAACCCAATTCGATGACCGTGCGCAAGGGCTCCTACGAGCTGCAGCAGTGGCTCAACAACTTCATCTACTACGTCAAGCTCAACGGCGAACTCGATGCCATCTCGCGCAAGTGGGCCGGTCCGCTGCCCAACCTGCCGGTGTTCTGATTCCGTCTTGCGGAATCTGTCTTGCAGAAGCGGCTGCGCAGCCATGAACTGCGCAGCCTGAGAAGAACAGATCACGCGCCGTTCAGGGGATGAACGGACGGCGCGGGTTTGTCGGAGGAGCACACGATGCATTACGATTTTCAGTTCGCGTTCATCTTCCAGCACCTGGATCAGTTGCTGGTCGGCGCACTGCTCACCATCCGGTTGAGCGCGCTGTCGATGATCTGCGGTTTGGCCGTCGGCATTTTCGGCGCCATCATTTCCATTCACGGCAGCGCACCGGCGCGGCTGGCGGTCACCTCCTACGTGGAGCTGATCCGCAGCACGCCTTTCCTGGTGCAGCTGTTCATCATCTTCTTCGGCCTGCCTTCCATCGGCGTACAGGTCGATGCCAACATCGCCGCACTGGTGGCCATGACGGTCAACCTCGGGGCTTACTCCACCGAGATCGTGCGGGCCGGCATGATGGCCATCCACCCCTCGCAGATCGAGGCAGCGCATGCGCTGGCCATGACGCGCGGGCAGGTGATCCGGCATGTGGTGCTCACGCCCGCGCTGGAAAAGGTGTATCCGGCACTGGCCAGCCAGTTCACGCTGATGATGCTGGCCTCCAGCATCGTCTCGGCCATCTCGGCCGAAGAGTTGACGGCCACGGCCAACCTGCTTGATGCGGAGACCTTCCGCAGCTTCGAAATCTACCTGGTGGTGATGGTGCTCTACATCCTGCTGGCATTGCTGTTCCGCCTGGCCTTCTGGCTGATCGGACTGGTGGTCTTCAAACGCCGTCGCCGCCTGGGCGTGGCTCGTCCGAGGAGGATGTGATGCTCGCTGAATTTTCCTTCGATAATTTCCTGTTCCTGCTGGAGGCGGCGCGCTGGACGCTGCTGCTCTCGGTGCTGGCTTTCGTCGGCGGCGGCATCGCCGGTTTCATCGTGGCCCTGATGCGCACCTCGCACCTGGCGCCGCTGCGGCTGCTTTCGGCGGTGTATATACAGATCATCCAGGGCACGCCGGTGCTGATCATCCTGTTCCTGTCCTTCTACGGACTGGCGATCTTCGGCTACAAGCTCCCGCCCATGGTGGCTGCCACTATCGCCATGACTATCTATTCCAGCGCCTATCTGGGCGAGATCTGGCGCGGCTGCATCGAGGCCGTGCCGGTGCCGCAGTGGGAAGCCTCGACCGCCCTGGCCATGACGCGCTGGCAGCAGCTGCGCTACGTGATCCTGCCGCAGGCGGTGCGTATTTCGCTGCCGCCGACCGTGGGCTTCCTGGTGCAGATCGTCAAGAACACCTCGATCGCCTCCATCATCGGCCTGGTGGAACTGGCGCAGGCCGGCAAGCTGGTCAGCAATGCGACCTTCCAGCCTTTCCTGGTCTTCCCCATCGTGGCCGGTATCTACTTCGTTTTCTGTTATCCGCTGTCCCGTTTCGCTTTTGCCCTGGAGAGGAAATACCATGCCCATCGTTGAGATTGACAACATCACCAAGCGCTTCGGCAGCAACCAGGTCTTGAACGGCATTTCGCTGTCGGTCGAGCGCGGCCAGGTGGTGGCCATCATCGGCCGTTCGGGCTCCGGCAAGAGCACCATGCTCCGCTGCATCAACGGGCTGGAGACCATCGATGGCGGCAGCATCACCGTGGCCGGCCACAAGCTGACCAACAAGCATGAACACCTCATCGAATTGCGCAAGGATGTGGGCATGGTGTTCCAGCATTACAATCTCTTTCCGCACCTGACCGTGGAGGAGAACATCATGCTGTCACCCCGCATCGTCAAGAAGACCGCCACCGACACCGCCCGCGAGACGGCCATCAAGGTCTTGAAGCAGGTCGGCCTGGATCACAAGCGCGACGCCTATCCCGAGCAGCTCTCCGGCGGCCAGCAGCAACGCGTGGCCATTGCCCGCTCGCTGGCCATGGAGCCGCAGGTGATGCTGTTCGATGAAGTGACTTCGGCGCTGGACCCGGAACTGACCGCCGAAGTATTGAAGGTCATGGAAGAGCTGGCACGCGGCGGCATGACCATGCTGCTGGTCACGCACGAGATGGAATTCGCGCGCCGGGTGGCGGACCTCACCGTCTTCATGCACCAGGGCAAGGTGTGGGAGGCGCGGCCTTCGGAGGAATTCTTCGCCGATCCGCAGACCCCGGAAGCCAGGCAGTTCATCGGTGCAGGGGCACTCAAGTGAGTCCGGTCCTGGTCGCCGCCTCGGCCTATGGGGCGGACCTGGTGCGGCGGGTCGGCCATGCCGACCTGGTCCCGATGGTGGCGGCGGCCGGGGCGGCTGGCCTTGAAATACGGCGTGAGCTCTTCGATGGACCGCAGGACCTGCCGGCCTTGCGCGCACTGCTGGAGCAGCACAAGCTGTTTTCGGTGTATTCCGCACCGTTCGAATTGTTCGGTGCCGACGGGCGATTTGATCGAGAGCAGATCGGCCAGGCGATGAATGAGGCCGAGGAGATCGGCGCGCGTTTCCTGAAGGTATCGCTCGGGCATTTTTCTGCAGGCAGTGATCTGCAATCGCTGCTGCGTTTCCTCTCGCATTCCCCCATCGAAGTCCTGCTGGAAAACGACCAGACCCCGCAGGGCGGACGGCTGGAGCCCATCGTCAGCTTCCTGGCGCTGTGCACCGGCAATGGCTATGCCTTCGGCATGACCTTCGACATGGGCAACTGGCACTGGCAGGGCGTCGATCCCGAGACCGCCGCGCGTTCGCTGGCACCGCATGTGCGCTACGTGCACTGCAAGGGCGTGCAGGAGGACAAGGGCAAGCTCAAGGCCGTGGCGCTGCAGGCCCAGGATACCCACTGGCCGGCCATGCTGGCGCATTTCCCCACGGGCATCCTGCGGGCCATCGAATTCCCGCTGGTGGGCACGGATCTGGAAGAAACGACGCGCCGCCACGTGGCGATGCTGGCGGCCGTCTGAGGACAAGCACAATGACGATGCAACTGGATGTGGTGACCTGGGGCGAGGCCCTGGCCTTGCTGGTGGCTGACGAAGTCGGCCCCTTCGAGGAAGTGGAGAAATATACGCGCCGACTGGCCGGTGCCGAGACCAATGTGGCCATCGGCCTGGCACGCCTGGGCTTGAAAGTAGGTTGGGCCAGTCGTGTCGGCAACGACGCCTTTGGCCGCTTCATCCGCAAGCGGGTGGCGCAGGAAGGGGTGGACGTCAGCCGCGTGCTGACCGATATGGAATTCCGCACGGCGATCCAGTTGAAGGCCAAGGCGGTGGATGGAGCGGATCCCGCCATCGAGTATTACCGCAAGGGATCGGCGGCCAGCCACCTGTCGCTGGAGGATTTCGATCCGGCGTATTTCGGCGCGGCACGGCACCTGCACGCCACCGGCATCGCACCGGCCTTGTCGCCCACGACGATGGCCTTCGCCCATCACGCCATGGAGTTCATGCGGGCGCAGGGCAAGACGATTTCCTTCGATCCCAACCTGCGGCCGATGCTGTGGCCCTCGCGCGAAGTCATGGCGCAGCAGTTGAATGCGCTGGCCTTCAAGGCCGACTGGGTGCTGCCGGGTTTGTCGGAAGGCACGCTGTTGACCGGATATGAAGATCCGCGCGCCATCGCCGGCTTCTACCTGGAGCGCGGTGTGAAGATGGTGGTCATCAAGCTGGGCGCCGAGGGCGCTTACTGGCGCAACAGTGAAGGCGAGGGCAGGGTGGCCGGGGTGCCGGTGAAGGAAGTGGTCGATACCGTGGGGGCAGGGGACGGCTTCGCCGTGGGGGTCATCAGCGGCATGCTGGAAGGCTTGCCGGTACCCGAGGCCGTCATGCGCGGCAACCGCATCGGGGCGTTCGCCATCCAGGTGGTGGGCGACATGGAAGGCTTGCCTACCCGGGCCGAGCTGGAGGCGGCTTCGGCCTGATTTGACTTTCACAGGAACTGCCATGAAGCCGCACGTCGTCGTCTACAAAAAATTGCCCGAGCATCTGCTGCAGCGCCTGCAGGCGGAATGTGAGGTCACGCTCTTCGACCGTATTACGCAAGACAATCGTGCGGATTTCCTCGCGGCACTGAAGACCGCCCATGGCATGATCGGCGCCAGCCTGCCAATTACCAACGAGATGCTGGAGGGCGCGCCGCAACTCAAGATCGCGTCCACCATCTCGGTGGGCGTGGACAATTTCGACCTGGAGTATTTCCGCCGGCGCGGGCTGATGCTGGCGCATACGCCCGGGGTGCTCACCGAAGCGACTGCTGACACCATCTTTGCCTTGATCCTCTCCACCGCGCGCCGCGTGGTGGAACTGGCCGAATACGTCAAGGCCGGACGCTGGAAGGGCAGCATCGGTGAGGCCCAGTTTGGCGTCAACGTGCACGGCAAGACGCTGGGCCTGATCGGCATGGGCCGCATCGGTTCTGCGGTGGCACGGCGGGCGCATCATGGTTTCGGCATGCCGATCCTGTATCACAACCGTCGGCCCGATCCCGAGGCCGAGCGCGAACTCGGTGCGCGCTACGTCAGCCAGGACGAATTGCTGGCCCAGGCGGACTTCGTCTGCGTGATGCTGCCCTTGAACGCCGATACCGAACGGCTGATCGGCGCACGCGAATTCGCGCTCATGAAGCGCAGCGCCATCTTCATCAATGCCTCGCGCGGACGCATCGTCGATGAGGCGGCGCTGATCGCGGCCCTGCAGGACAAGACCCTCTACGGTGCCGGCCTGGATGTGTTCGAAGTCGAGCCGCTGCCCGCCGAATCGCCCTTGCTGCAACTCCCCAACGTGGTGGCCTTGCCCCACATCGGTTCGGCCACCCATGAAACCCGGCTGGCCATGGCCGAGCTGGCCGTCTCCAACCTGCTGGCCGGCCTGCGCGGCGAACCGGTACCCCACCTGGCGGTCTGAACGGCGCGGTGTTGCCTATGGGCAGGCCGCGCGTCAATTCCGCTGCATGAAGTTTTTTTCAGCTTCTCTTCATTTCCTCTTCCGCTCACGTGAATCTTTGGTGTATGCTGCGAACATTAAAAAGAACGATCGTGCTAAAAACCGGTAGGCACCCCGTTTTGCTTTTATAATCCTGCGGAAGTTTACGTTTACGTCAATTCCTTTTTGCAAGGGCCATGCGATGAAAGTATTAGTACCAGTCAAGCGCGTCGTGGATTACAACGTCAAGGTGCGCGTCAAGAGCGACGGCAGCGGCGTCGATATCGCCAACGTCAAGATGTCGATGAACCCGTTTGACGAAATCGCGGTGGAAGAAGCCGTGCGCCTGAAAGAAGGCGGCAAGGTGACCGAAGTGATCGCCGTCTCCGCCGGCGTGACCCAGTGCCAGGAAACCCTGCGCACCGCCATGGCCATTGGTGCCGATCGCGGCATCCTGGCCGAAGTGGCGGCCGATGTCGAACTGCAACCGCTGGCCGTGGCCAAGATCCTCAAGGCCCTGGCCGAGAAGGAGCAGCCGCAGCTGATCATCCTGGGCAAGCAGGCCATCGACGACGACTGCAACCAGACCGGCCAGATGCTGGCTGCCTTGCTGGGCTGGCCGCAAGCCACCTTCGCTTCCAAGGTGGTGCTGGAAGAGGGCAAGGTCACCGTGACCCGTGAAGTGGACGGCGGCCTGGAAACCCTGGCCCTGGCCCTGCCGGCCATCATCACCACCGACCTGCGCCTGAACGAGCCGCGTTACGTCACGCTGCCCAACATCATGAAGGCCAAGAAGAAGCAGCTCGATACCGTCAAGCCCGAAGAGCTGGGTGTGGACGTGGCCCCGCGCGTGAAGACCCTGAAGGTCACCGAGCCTGCCAAGCGCAGCGCCGGCGTGAAGGTGCCGGATGTCGCGACCCTGGTCGCCAAACTGAAAAATGAAGCCAAGGTGATCTGATCATGACCGCACTCGTTATTGCCGAACACGACAACGCCAGCCTCAAAGGCAGCACCCTCAACACCATCACCGCCGCAGCGCAAGCCGGTGGCGACGTCCACGTCCTGGTGGCCGGCGCCAACGCCAAGGCCGCCGCTGACGCTGCCGCCCAAGTGGCAGGCGTAGCCAAGGTGCTGCTGGCTGATGCTCCGCAATTCGCCGATGGCCTGGCCGAAAACGTGGCCGAACAAGTCCTGGCCATCGCCAAGGATTACAGCCACATCCTCGCGCCCGCCACTGCCTACGGCAAGAACATCCTGCCGCGCGTGGCCGCCAAGCTGGACGTGGGCCAGATTTCCGACATCACCAAGGTGGAGTCGGCCGATACCTTCGAACGTCCGATCTACGCCGGCAACGCTATTGCCACCGTGCAGTCGATCGACCCGATCAAGGTCATCACCGTGCGCACCACCGGTTTCGATCCGGCCGCGCAGGGTGGTTCGGCGGCCGTGGAAAGCATCCCGGCCGTGGCCGATTCGGGCAAGTCCAGCTTCGTGGGCCGTGAAGTGGCCAAGTCGGATCGTCCCGAACTGACCGCTGCCAAGATCATTGTTTCCGGTGGCCGTGGCATGGGCTCGGCGGAAAGCTTCAAGATCCTGGAGCCGCTGGCCGACAAGCTCAACGCCGCCATGGGTGCATCCCGTGCCGCTGTCGACGCAGGCTACGTGCCCAACGACTGGCAGGTCGGCCAGACCGGCAAGATCGTCGCGCCGCAGCTCTATATCGCCGTCGGTATCTCCGGCGCGATCCAGCATTTGGCCGGCATGAAGGACTCCAAGGTCATCGTCGCCATCAACAAGGACGAGGAAGCGCCGATCTTCTCGGTGGCTGACTATGGCCTGGTGGGTGACCTCTTCGAGGTCGTCCCCGAGCTGGTCAAGCAGCTTGGCTGATCTGTCCTGAATCGTAGTATCCGCCCCGGCTCAAGCCGGGGTGTTTTTGTGCAAGCAAGGAACGCCGGCAGAGCGTTCCGCATTGGAGGTTGGAGATGAGTTACACCGCGCCCGTGAAGGATATGTTGTTCGTCATGAATGAACTGGCCGGTCTGGCAGCCGTGAATGCGCTGCCCGGCTGCGAGGATGCCACGCCGGAAACGGCCGAGGCCATTCTCGAAGAAAACGCCCGTTTCTGCAGTGAAGTGATCGCCCCGCTGAACCATTCCGCCGACAAGGCGCCCAGCAGCTGGTCCGACGGCAAGGTCACCACCAGCCCCGGTTTCAAGGAGGCCTTCCGCCAGTTCGGTGAGGCCGGCTGGCAAGGCGTGCAGCATCCCGTGGAGTTCGGCGGACAAGGCCTGCCCAAGCTGCTGGCCACGCCCTGCATCGAGATGCTGAACTCGGCCAATCTCTCCTTCGCGCTGTGCCCGCTGTTGACCGATGGCACCATCGAAGCGCTGATGACGGCCGGCACGCAGCAGCAGAAGGAAACCTTCATCGCCAACTTCATCTCCGGCAAGTGGACCGGCACCATGAACTTGACCGAGCCGCAGGCCGGCTCCGACCTGGCACTGGTGCGCACCCGCGCCGTGCCGGAGGGCGACGGGACCTACAAGCTCTTCGGTACCAAGATCTTCATCACCTATGGCGAGCACGACATGGCCGAGAACATCGTCCATCTGGTGCTGGCCCGCACGCCCAATGCGCCTGAAGGCGTGAAGGGCATTTCACTCTTCATCGTGCCCAAGTTCCTGGTCAATGCCGACGGTTCGCTGGGCGCGCGCAATGACGTGCACTGCGTCTCGATCGAACACAAGCTGGGCATCAAGGCCAGCCCGACTGCCGTGCTGCAGTTCGGCGACCATGGCGGCGCCATCGGCACCCTGGTCGGTGAAGAGAATCGCGGCCTGGAATACATGTTCATCATGATGAATGCGGCACGCTTCGCCGTGGGCATCCAGGGGCTGTCGGTGTCGGAACGTGCCTACCAGAAGGCGGTGTCCTATGCCCGCGACCGCATCCAGTCGCGCGACCTGGCCGGCTCGCCCGGTCCGGTGGCCATCATCCACCAGCCCGATGTGCGTCGCATGTTGATGTCCATGCGCGCCCAGATCGAGGCGGCGCGGGCCTTGTCCTATGTGGCCGCAGCTACCTCGGACGCGGCGCACTTCAGCGATGACGAAGCCACCCGCAAATCCAACCAGGCCTTCTACGAATACCTGGTGCCCATCGTCAAGGGCTGGATCACCGAGATGTCCATCGATGTGACTTCCACCGGCGTGCAGGTGCATGGCGGCATGGGCTTCATTGAGGAAACCGGTGCGGCCCAGCATTATCGCGACGCCCGCATCCTGCCGATCTACGAAGGCACGACGGCCATCCAGGCCAATGACCTGGTGGGCCGCAAGACCGTGCGTGACGGCGGTGCCGTTGCCAAGGGCATCATCGCCCAGGTGCGCCAGACCGTGGCCGAGCTGCAGGGTGATGCGCAACTGCAGCCCATCGCGGCGCGCCTGGCCGACGCCGCCGATGCGCTGGAACAGGTGGTCGAGTATGTGGTGGCCAACGTCAAGAGCGATATCAAGGCGGTCTTCGCGGGCAGCGTCCCGTACCTGAAAATGGCTGGCGTGGTGCTGGGTGGCTGGCAGATGGCGCGTGCGGCGGCCATTGCAGCGGGCAAGCTCAAGTCCGGCGAGGGCGACGGCAAGTTCTACGAAGCCAAGCTGGCGACCGCGCGTTTCTACGCCGAGCAGATCCTGCCGCAGGCGCTGGCCTATCGCACGGCCATCGTCGATGGCGGTGCGGCAGTCATGGCGCTGGCTGAAGAGCAGTTCTGATCCTGATTTCAGGCAACAGCCCGGAACACCGCATTGGCGATGTTCCGGGCTTGTTCATTGGGAGGTGAGGGTAGGGCAGCAGTTCAGCCGAAGGCCCCGCCGGTGAAGAGCAGGTCAAAGCTGCGCGCCAGCAGGGCGATCACGCCCATGGCGCCCAATCCCACGGTCAGGACCAGGATCAGGGCCAGGATCCAGTGCGATTCCGAGTTCTTGCCGCTGCCGGCGTTGTAGCGTGCATCCCACTTGTCGTCGGGCGTCAGGCCCAGCACCAGCGCTTCCAGGCAGGCAATGAGCACCGACAGCACGAAGGGCAGGCCGGTGAAGAGCTTGGGCGCCTCCGGCCGCGCCGCCATCAAGGCCAGTGACAAGGGAATGGCCAGGATGTGCAACCAGCCGAAGCGGTCACGGCTGCCGTGGAGATAGAAGCGATGCAGGCCGATGCTGCCGAAGACGGTGGCCAGGAAGGTCGTCAGGGTCTTGTTCTTGTGGCGGGGTGCGGAAGGCAAGGGCATGCTGCTCGTCTCTTTATTCTGTTGTAAGCCGTCAGAGATGAATCTGGCGGCCATGTCGTGGTCAGGTCTGGCAGCAGTATAGCCGAGCCCCTGGCGCCGGGTGATTTCCGTCAGGACAAGCTGCCACGCGGCAGTCCTGGTCGGAGGAGGGGCAAAAGTGATGCCAAAAGACATCACTTTTGCCGTGTTTTGGGGAGTTTGCGGGGCGTTGTGCGTTGGTCTCTGGCACAAAAGCGCCAAGCAACTTGCCCGGGTGGGCGGAAGTCCGTTATAATCTGCGGCTTTTCCGTGTCCGTATTCTTACTGGAACCATTATGGTCGTTATTCGTTTAGCTCGTGGCGGCGCCAAGAAGCGCCCCTTCTACAACATCGTTGCAACCGACTCGCGCAATCGTCGCGATGGTCGTTTCATCGAGCGCATCGGCTTCTACAACCCGGTCGCTTCCGGCAAGGAAGAAACCGTGCGTATCGCTGCTGACCGTCTGGCTCACTGGCAAGGCGTTGGCGCACAACTGTCGCCGACCGTTGCTCGCCTGGTCGCTGAAGCCGGTTCCAAGGCTGCTGCTTAATACAGGTTTTCCTGTCTGATTCCGCGTCGGTTCTGCTGGCGCAAGGATGAAGAACAGGTCTGGTGTACTCATGACTCATCCAGCCCAGGCGGGGTTCTCCGCACCCGACGATCTCGTGACCGTCGGCCATGTGACCGGAGCCTACGGAATCCAGGGCTGGATTCGCGTGCGTCCTTATTCTTCCGAGGCAGATGCCTTGTTGAATGCCAAGACCTGGTGGCTGGAGAAACCTGGCCAACCCAAGCAGGATGTCGATGTCATGCAGTCCAAGGGGCACAGCGGCGATGTCGTTGCGCGCCTGACCGGGGTAGCGGACCGCAATGCGGCCGAAGCCATGAAGGGAACGGTGGTCTCCATCTCCCGCAAGCACTTCCCGGCGCTGGATGACAATGAATTCTACTGGGTCGATCTGATCGGCTCGGCAGTGGAAAATCTCCAGGGTGAACAACTGGGCGTGGTGTCCGACATGATGGACAACGGCGCCCATCCCATCCTGGTGGTGAAGGCCCCGGTGCAGGAAACTGCGCCAGCGCCGCAACCGCAAGCCGCTGCCGATGCAAAGCCGAAAAAGGGTGCCAAGGAGAAATCCGCGGCGGCGCCCGAATTGCTGATTCCGTTTGTCGACCAGTTCGTCAAGACGGTGCAGCAGAGCGAAAAAAAGATCATCGTCGACTGGGACAAGGATTACTGACCTTCAAGGTCAGTTTTTTCTTTTCCGGCTCGCTGATGTGAGCAGATTCAACAGATTCAAACGAGTCAAAAGAACCCAGGAAATGGAGGCGTGATGCAGTTTGATGTCGTCACTCTGTTTCCCGAGATGTTCGCCGCGCTCACGCAGTCCGGCATTACCCGCCGGGCGCTGGAGCAGCAGCGCTGGGGCTTGCAGTTGTGGAATCCGCGTGAATTCACCACTGACAATCACCGCACCGTGGATGACCGCCCCTATGGCGGCGGTCCCGGCATGGTGATGCTGGCCAAGCCGCTGCAGGCTGCCATCGAGGCGGCGCAGCAGCGGCAGCAGGCGCTGGGCTTGTCCCGGCCGCGTGTGATTTATCTTTCACCGCAAGGCGCACCGCTGACGCATGAGCGCGTGGTGCGGCTGTCGCAGGACAGCGGGGCAGTGTTGCTGTGCGGTCGCTATGAAGCGATTGACCAGCGCCTGCTCGACAAGTGTGTGGACGAGGAAATCAGCATTGGCGACTTCGTCCTCTCCGGCGGTGAATTGCCGGCGATGGCACTGATGGATGCAGTGATCCGGCTCTTGCCGGGTGCGCTCAACGACAGTGCCTCGGCCGTGGAAGACAGTTTTGTCAACGGATTGCTGGATTCGCCGCATTACACGCGTCCGGAAGTCTATGAAGGTGCACCGGTGCCGTCCATCCTCCTGGGCGGGCACCATGCCGAGATCCAGAAATGGCGCCGGCAGCGGGCACTGGAAGCCACGCAGAGCAAGCGCCCCGACCTCATCGTCAGGGCCCGCGAGCAGGGCTTGCTGAGCAAGGCCGATGAAAAGTTTCTGGGCAGTTTGCCGCCGCAGTAAGCCTGCACGCGAGCAGATCGCCCGAGTGAAGTTTTAGCAGCAAATGCAATACCGCAGGCCCGGCAACGGACCTGCACCGTGCGGTGGCCGATGTCACCGTGTTTGAAACCCCATCCTCTACCGGGCTTTACAATCGGCCCTCGTGGCAATGGCGCCGGCAAGATGGTTACAGGAGCAAAAAATGGATCTGATCCAGCAACTCGAGCAAGAAGAGATCGCGCGTCTCGCCAAGAACATTCCCGACTTCGCCCCCGGCGACACCGTGATTGTCAACGTGAACGTGGTTGAAGGTACCCGCAAGCGCGCTCAGGCTTACGAAGGCGTGGTCATCGCCCGCCGTAACCGTGGCCTGAACTCCAACTTCATCGTCCGCAAGATTTCTTCGGGCGAAGGCGTTGAGCGTACCTTCCAGCTGTACTCGCCGCTGATCGCCTCGATCGAAGTCAAGCGTCGTGGTGACGTGCGTCGTGCCAAGCTGTACTACCTGCGCGAACGTTCGGGCAAGTCGGCACGTATCAAGGAAAAGCTGCCCAGCCGTGCGGCAAAGGCTGCTGCTGCCGAGTAATCGGTCGCCTGTTGATGCGTCAGGAAAAGGGGTGTCTCGCGACGCCCCTTTTTCGTTTCTGACACCCAATTGAAGTCCTGACAACCTCACGATCAAGCGAGCACAACGTGGCCAGTTTCGATCCCGTCAATCTGCCTGTGGATGCCGTCGCCGGCGAAAGTGCGCTGGAGGCCGCGCGCCTGAATGCCGACTGGCTGCGCCAGCGCTTCGCCGACCCGCCGCGCTGGGAGCCCGAGCACAGCGGCGACCAGATGGCACGCCTGGCCGAGTCCAAGGGACGGTTCCGGCTGGCCTCGGTGCTGATCCCGATCGTGCTGCGCGAAGAGGGGATGACGGTTCTCTTCACTCAGCGTACAGCTGACCTGAAGGATCACGCGGGACAGATCAGTTTCCCCGGCGGCCGCCGCGAGGACTATGACGGCTCGGCCATCGAGACGGCTCTGCGCGAGACCGAAGAGGAAATCGGCCTGGCGCGCCAGCACATCGAAGTCATCGGCTCGCTGCCTGATTACTTCACCGGCACCGGTTACCGTGTCACGCCGGTGGCAGGACTGATACAGCCGCCGTTCGAGGCCGTGGGCGATCCGCGTGAAGTGGCCGAGATCTTTGAAGTGCCGCTGGCTTTCCTCATGGATGGACTGAACCATCAGCGCCGCTCGGTCGAGCTGCCGGCGCCGGTGGGCCGTCGCAGCTTCTATACCATGCCCTATGACCGCTACTTCATCTGGGGTGCAACTGCCGGCATGCTGCGCAACCTGTTCCACTTCCTGCGCAGTTAGCGACAGAATTTGTCGCCTCTCAGCTACGCAATGTCGCTGTTAATGTTCAAATAAGTAAAAATCCGTGACATCGCGCTCTTGATTGTGATCAACGAATCAATTGTTTGATTCCCCTCTTGCACTGCGCTATCGTACGGGCTACAGAGACCCCTAAGGCAGCTTGATGACATTTCTTTCCATTCTCTTTGCGCTGTTAATCGAACAACTCAAACCACTGCGCGCAGACAATCCGGTATACGCGTCGATCAAGTCTTTCGCGGCCACCATCGAAGGCTGGTTCAACGCCGGTCACGCCCATCACGGCCGCCTGGGCTGGGTGGTGATGGTGGGGGCGCTGACGGTGCCGGTGGCGCTGGTCTACTGGCTGCTGCTGCATGTGAGCCTGGTGGCGGCTTTCGCCTGGAACGTGCTGGTGGTCTACATGACCCTGGGTTTCCGCCATTACAGCCATTACTTCACCTCCATCCAGCTGGCCCTGAACACGGGCGACGAAATGACCGCCCGCACCCTGCTGGCCGAATGGACCAAGCTGGACACCACGGCAATGGATGTGAGCGAAATTTCCCGCATCGTCTCCGAGCGCGCGCTCATCACCACGCATCGCCACGTCTTCGGCGTGTTTTTCTGGTTCCTGATGCCGGCTGGCCCGGCGCTGGCGGTGATGTACCGTGTGGCCGAATATCTCTCGCGCGCCTGGAACGAGCCGGATCACATGAAATATGAAGCCTTCGGCCGGTTTGCCGCCCAGGCCTTCTACTGGATCGACTGGATTCCGGCGCGCCTGACGGCCTCGGCCTTTGCGGTGGTCGGCAACTTCGAGGATGCCATCTACGCCTGGCGCAACTTCGCCAACCGCTGGGACGACGAAGCCGCCGGCATCATCCTGGCTGCCGGTGGCGGCGCCATGGGCGTGCGTTTCGGTACCGAGAAGGAAGCGGCCGCCGGCATCATCCTGCCGGCCGATGCTGCCACCGTCGATTCCATGGCCGAAGAAACCGACGGCCTGCCCGGCGATACCCCCTCGCCGCGCACCCTGCAGAGCACTGTGGGCCTGGTCTGGCGCGCCTTGCTGCTGTGGATGTTCCTGTTGCTGCTGCTGTCGGTCGCGGTGTGGATGGGCTAGGCGAATTGTCTTTGAAGAAGCGGGCTCAGGCCCGCTTTGTTTTTGGGAACGCGATTCTCGCCAACCCGGTATACTTCCAGCTTCACTTCAGAAGGCCGCCACATGCAGGGATGCATGCTTTGCCCGCAAGGCATGAGCGGCACGCAGTAGCCGGGGGAGACCGGTAGAAGCCAAGTCTTCTATAAGATATAATACTCAGTACCGCAGGCACCCAGGCAGTGGATCGCCGAGGCACCGCGGACTCCAGGGCTCCGGTCCCACCAGGACAAGGGCATTCGGTTGCAAGCGCTTTAGAAGAATGCATGTATGGCTGATCCCATCAAACCCGCAAACGCACCGGCCAAAGAATTCATCATCCTCGGCAAGACCTCGGATGGCCGGCAGTTCCGCCCCAGCGACTGGGCGGAGCGCCTGTGCGGCGTGATGTCGTGCTTCCGTCCCGAAGGCAGTGGCGGTCGCAATGCACACCTGAAATATTCTCCCTACGTGCTGCCCACCCACATCGATGGCGTGCGCTCGGTGGTGGTCAACGAAGCCCTGCGCGAGCTGGAGCCGCTGGCCTATCACTTCGTGGTCAACTTCGCCAAGGACAACGACCTGCAAGTGGTCGAGGCCTGTGTGCTGCCCGATCCGCCCAAGGACAACAAGGCCGGCTGATTGCCTGCCGAGCATTGCCAATCCCTCGCCAGCTTCATGCCGCCGCTTCCTGCGGGCGGTCCCGCCAGCAGTTACACTAGACGTCATCTTGTCGGTCTCGTCGGTGACTCAGCCTTCAGCTTGCGCCAGAGTCTCACGGGATCATCGGGCCGCCTGCGGCCCTCTCATCACGGAGAACCAGCATCATGAACCACCGCATGGAGCGCGACACCTTTGGACTGATTGAAGTCCCCGCCGATCGCCTGTGGGGCGCGCAGACCGAACGTTCGCTGCACCACTTCCATATTTCCACCGAGCGCATGCCGGCCGAGCTGATCGTGGCCCTGGCCGCCGTCAAGCGCGCCTGTGCCACGGTCAACCGCGACCTGGGCAAGCTGGACGGCAAGAAGGCCGAGGCCATCATTGCGGCTGCCGATGAGGTCATCGCCGGCAAGCATCCGCTGGAGTTCCCGCTGTCGGTCTGGCAGACCGGGTCCGGCACCCAGAGCAACATGAACATGAACGAGGTGCTGGCCAACCGCGCCTCCGAACTGCTGGGCGGGGTGCGCGGCGAGGATCGCCTGATCCACCCGAATGACGACGTCAACCGTGGCCAGTCCTCCAACGACATCTTCCCGACCGCCATGCACGTGGCCGCCTGCATGGCTGTGGCCACGCACCTGATTCCGTCGCTGCACACCCTGCGCGCCACGCTGGCGGACAAGTCCTCGCAGTTCGCCGACATCGTCAAGATCGGCCGCACCCACCTGCAGGACGCCACGCCGCTGACGCTGGGCCAGGAGTTCTCGGGCTACGTGGCCCAGCTGGATCATGCCGAATCAGCCATCATCGCCACCCTCAACGCCATCTCCGAGCTGGCCGCTGGTGGCACGGCCGTCGGTACCGGGCTCAATGCCCATCCCGAATTCGGCGAGCGCGTGGCGGCCGAGCTGGCCAAGTACTTCGGTTTCCCGTTCAAGACTGCGCCCAACAAGTTTGCCGCCCTGGCCGGACACGATGCCCTGGTGGCCGCGCACGGTGGCCTCAAGACCCTGGCGGCGGCCATGATGAAGATCGCCAACGACGTCCGCTGGCTGGCTTCCGGCCCGCGTTCCGGGCTGGGTGAAATCACCATTCCCGAGAATGAGCCGGGCAGTTCCATCATGCCGGGCAAGGTCAACCCGACCCAGTGCGAAGCCATGACCATGCTGTGCGCCCAGGTCTTCGGCAACGATGTCGCGCTCAACATTGGCGGCGCCAGCGGCAACTTCGAGCTCAACGTGTTCAAGCCGGTGATCATCCACAACTTCCTGCAGAGCGTACGCCTGCTGGGCGATGGCATGGCCAGCTTCGAGGAGCACTGCGCGCGCGGCATTGAAGCCAACCACAGCCGCATTGGCGAACTGATGGAAAAATCGCTCATGCTGGTGACGGCCCTGGCCCCGCACATCGGTTACGACAAGGCCGCCAAGATCGCCAAGCAGGCGCATCACGACGGTACCACCCTGAAGCAGGCGGCATTGGCGCTGGGCTTTGTGACCGAAGAGCAGTTTGCCGAGTGGATCAAGCCGGAGCAGATGACGCGGCCGGGTTGAGCGTGATATAGTTTCCCGGTCGCAGGGGCGCTGGAGGCTTTAAGTTACCCAGGACTGCGACCATAAACGGCCTTGAAAAAGGCCGTTTTGTTTTTGTGGCGTCGGCAGCGTCATGGGCATTGGCGCGGCTTGACCCAATCGCCGCGCGGGATGGTTGAAAACAATTCCGCCTTCGGTTTGCGCGCCGACAGTTCGAGGACTGCCACATCATTGACACGATTTCCATATCCGTCGTCTCGGGGGCGAGGATTGCAGAGCGCCGACATCTTTTTTGTAGGGACTACTTCGGCCTGCGCACTGAGAGCGCTGGCGATCTGCTCCACCATGTCTTCAATCGAGTATCCGTCTGCATGGCGACTGCTGAAGAGGTGCCTGCCGAGAAAGAGAATTTCAGGATCCAGCAAACGCGGGAGGTCGGCGCTAATCCGCTGTGCGTTGAGAACGTCATGTTGCAAGGCGGTAAGCTTGCCAATCGCGATGACTTTCGCACGTTCGCCACGTGCGATGAGCATCAGATTGCTGCGGATGAGGGAATGACTGCCGTCGTATAAAGGCATGAGTTTCAAATCATGAAAATTCCCTCTTGGAAAATTATAGCGGCCGGCCACGAGCCCTCAGCTGGCGGGGCAAATTTGTACACAAAGAATCGCATGTTCTCGAATGGAATTAGCCGGGAGACCCGCGCCACCCCCTGATTGCAAAGCCTTTTCAACCCCGTGTATATCTCTGTTGATTAGGGTTACGAATTGAAACATCTCAAGATTTCACCGCAGCCCCGGCGTATATTGCTTTCCTGCGCCAGATGCGTCTGCAAGCCGCACCAGGCAAGGATTCCAGGCCTCAAGGCCGCGTGGGGAACGCGGCCTTGAGGCCATCCGGCAAGCATTCCCATTATTCTGAGACACACCCAAGGGCAACAACATGAAAAAACTAGCGGCAATTGGCCTCTGTGGCGCGCTGGCGGTAGCCGGCCTGGTTGCCAGCGCCTCGGCCTATGCGCACGGGCGCTTCTATGGTGGCGTGGTGATCGGCGGTCCGGTATGGGTGCCGCCCCCGGTCTACTATCCGCCGCCGGTGTATTACCCGCCGCCGGTCTACGTGGAGCGGGCACCCGCACCGGTCTACGTGGAGCCGCAGCGCCAGGACTACTGGTACTACTGCGCTGATTCCAAGTCCTACTACCCCTACGTCCAGAACTGCCCCAGCCCCTGGATGAAGGTCGTGCCCAATACGCCGGGTGTGCCGGGTAGTAAGCCGCCGCAGTAAGCCGCCGCAGTAAGCCGCCGCAGTAAGCCGCGTCTCAGCCAGGTAATTCGTCCGATCCCCGATAAAGGAAACATCGTGAAACCCCTCTACAAGACCGCCGCCACCGTCTCCGCCCTGGGTGCCATGCTGGCGCTGGGAGGCTGCGTGAGCGTGCCGACCGGCCCTTCGGTGATGGCCATGCCCGGCAAGGACAAGACGTATGAACAGTTCCGCGCCGACCAGCAGCAATGCCAGCAATACGCCCAGGACGCCATCGGCGGCCAGGCCGCGCAGACCCAGAACAATGCCGCCAACAGTGCCGCCGTCGGCACCGCCGTGGGTGCCGTGGCCGGTGCCCTCATCGGCGCGGCCTCGGGCAATGCCGGTGCGGGTGCGGCCATCGGTGCCGGCGGTGGCTTGCTGGTGGGCAGTGCGGCCGGCAGCAACGCCGCCGCAGGAGGCAACTACTCGATGCAGCAGCGCTACGACATGACCTACACCCAATGTATGTACAGCAAGGGCAACCAGGTGCAGCAGCCGGTGCAGACCACCACCGTCTACACCTATCACCCGCGCTACTACTACGCACCGCCGCCGCCCCCGGGGTATTACGGCCCGCCGCCGGTGTATTACGGTCCGCCACCGGGTGCGTATTGAATTCGCGCACAAGCTGAGTCCAGCGCCAGAACCGCCTCTTGCAGGCGGTTTTTTCTTATGCAACGCAACATGGGGCGCTGCCGGTGCTATACTCGCCGCCATGCTTTTCCGAAAAGATCAACTTGCGAAAACCCAGCATTGGTGGCGCGCCTGAACGAGGCGGCCCGTTTTCACACAGCTTGACCATGTGACCATGATGCCGCCGGTTCCGGCGGCATTGTTTCTTCAGCTTCGGGACCGGCGGCATTCCAGAGATTAACGATCAGGAATGACCATGTCTTCGAACGCCACGAGCTCCACCCCCACCACCAGCAGCCTGCCCGTCGTCCTCACCGGCGACCGTCCTACCGGTCCCTTGCACCTGGGCCACTACATCGGCTCGCTCAAGTCGCGCGTGGCGCTGCAGGAAACCTCGCGCCAGTTCCTGCTGCTGGCCGACACCCAGGCCATGACCGACAACGTCGGCCGCCATCAGAAGGTTACCGACAACGTGCTCGAAGTGGCGCTGGACTACCTGGCCGTGGGCATCGATCCCGAGAAGTCGACCATCTTCATCCAGTCCCAGGTGCGCGAGCTGTATGAATTGTCGATGGTGCTGCTGAACCTGGTGACGGTCTCGCGCCTGGAGCGCAACCCCACCATCAAGGAAGAAATCCGCCTGCGCGGCTTCGAGCGCGACATCCCGGCCGGCTTCCTGACCTATCCGGTCAGCCAGGCCGCCGACATCACCGCCTTCAAGGGCCAGCTGGTGCCGGTGGGCAGCGACCAGCTGCCCATGATCGAGCAGACCAATGAACTGGTGCGCAAATTCAATGCCACGGTGGATCGCGAAGTGCTGGTCGAATGCAAGGAAGTGCTCTCCGAAACCGGCCGCCTGCCCGGCATCGACGGCAAGGCCAAGATGAGCAAGTCGCTGGGCAACTCCATTGCCCTGGGCGCCACCCCGGCCGAGATCAAGCAGGCCGTGCACCGCATGTACACCGACCCCAACCACCTGCGCGTGGATGATCCGGGCCAGGTCGAGGGCAATGTGGTCTTCACCTTCCTGGATGCCTTCGACCCGGACCGCGATGCGGTGGCCGAACTGAAGGCCCACTACACCCGCGGCGGCCTGGGCGACAGCGTGGTCAAGCGCCGCCTGGAAGGGATCCTGCAGGAGATGCTCGAGCCCATCCGCACCCGCCGCGAAGAATTCGCCAAGGATCGCGGCGAAGTGCTGGCCATCTTGAAGCGCGGTACCGAACGCGCCAGCGCCGTGGCTGCGCAGACGATGTCGGAAGTCAACGCCGCGCTGGGCCTGAACTACTTCGGTTGAGCTGGTAGCGGCCTTCCTGGCCGGGATATGAAAACCGCCGCATCCCATAAGGGTTTGCGGCGGTTTTTTCATGCACGGGTGAAGGATTTCACCGATTTTTGGCAGGCGTCATGGGCGGCAATTCCAGCAGTACTTCCAGTCCGCCTTCAGGCAGGTTGCGCAGGCGCAGCTGGCCGTGGTGGTTCTCGGCGATATTGAGCGCAATGGTCAGCCCCAGGCCGGTGCCGCCGGTATCGCGCGAGCGCGAGGTCTCCAGGCGATAGAAGGGTTCGAACACCGCCTCCAGTTCGGACTCGGGAATGCCCGGCCCCTGGTCGCGGATGCGGATGGCGATCTTCTGCTGTTCCAGCGCGATGGATACGCGCGCCGACTTGCCGTACTTGCAGGCATTGTCGACCAGGTTGGTCAGGCAGCGCCGCAGGGCGCCCGGCTGGGCCATCACGAAGGCGCGGGTACTGCCTTGCAGCGCCACGTCCTGGCCGGCATCGGCGGCGTCGGCGCAGACGCTGTCGAGCAGCGAATCGATATCCAATGCCTGGATCTTCTCGGAGGAATCCATGCTGCGCGCCAGGTCCAGTCCTTCCCGCACCATGCCATGCATCACCCCCAGGTCGTCGATGAGCTTCTGCTGCAGCGGGACATCGGTGACCTTCTCCAGCCGCAGGCGCATGCGCGTCAACGGTGTCTGCAGGTCATGCGTGATGGCCGCCAGCATGTGGGTGCGATGCTGGATCTGGCGGCGGATGCGCGCCTGCATGGCATTGAAGGCGTGGGCTGCCTGGCGGATCTCGGTCGGCCCGGCCTCGGGCAGCGGTGCATGGTCGATGTCGCTGCCCAGGCGCGAAGCGGCTTGCGCCAGCTGGCGGATCGGACGCGTGGCCATGCGCGCGACCAGCCAGGCCAGCATCGCGATCAAGACCAAAAACAGCAGGATGTATTGCAGCCCGAACAAGCCGGCCGGCCCGCCGGGACCGCGCCCGCGCAGGGCCGGGGGCTCACCCGGCTGGTGCAGGCGCAGGCGCATGAGGGCCTGGTCATGCAGGCTGATGTAGATGACGCGGCAGGTATCGCGGCGCGGCCCGCGACCGTCGTCGGCACGCAAGGGCGGGCATTCGCTCTCGCGCTGCACGGCAATCTTGCGGTCCTCGCCCAGGCGCGCCTGCAGCATCTCGATGAGCGGGCTGGTGCTGGCATTGGGGCCGATGGCATCGTTCATGTCCTCCACCATGCGCGCCTCGAAACCGAAGTTGGTGGCGGCCTGCAGCACGATGGGGCGCTGCGCCGGGGGGATGTCGTCCACCGCCTGCACGATCTGTTCGACGCGGTCGGCCAGGTGCTGGAAGCGCAGCTCGCGCAGGGTATTGCGGCGCTCATTGCCGGCCAGCCAGTTGGTGGCCAATACCGCGACCACGATCCCGCCTAGCAGCAGGAAGAAGATGCGGTTGCCGATGGAGCCCAGGAAGTTCTTCATGCGCTGCGGCCTGCGCCTTCGGCCGTGACGGTGGTGGCCAGCACATAGCCCTCGTTGCGTACGGTCTTGATGATGGTGGGCGTGCGTGCATCGTCGCCCAGCTTCTGGCGCAGGCGGCTGATCTGGATATCCACCGAACGGTCGAAGGGATCGGATTCGCGGCCTTGCGTGAGCTCCAGCAACTGGTCGCGGTTGAGCACGCGGTTGGGATGGTCGAGGAACACCTTCAGCAGCCGGAACTCGGCGCCCGACAAGGCCACCACCACGCCATCCCGGTTCACCAGGTGGCGTGCGGTCAGGTCCAGCGTCCAGCCGGCGAAGCGCATGGTCGCCACATCCGGCTGGGCCATGTTGGGCGGCAGTGCCTGCGTGCGGCGCAGGACGCTGCGGATGCGGGCAAACAGTTCGCGCGGCTCGAAGGGCTTGGCCAGGTAATCATCGGCCCCCATTTCCAGGCCGAGGATGCGGTCCAGCGGCTCGCCGCGCGCGGTCAGCATGATCACCGGCACCGAGGAGGTCGCGCGCAGGTTGCGGCACAGCGTCAGGCCGTCCTCGCCCGGCAGGGTCAGGTCCAGCACGATCAGGTCTACCCGCGACTCTTCCAGCACGCGGCGCATTTCGCTGCCATTGGTGGCGGTGAGGGTGCGCAGGCCGTTGCTGTCCAGGTATTCGGCCAGCAGGGTGCGGATGTCGCGGTCGTCGTCGACGACGAGGATGTGAGTATTTGTATCCATGGATCGCATTATGCCGAACTTGTCCGCAGGTGCAGGGCGGATTTGTATCGGGTCTTTACAAGGAGCCGGGCAGAAATAAAACGATACCTGGGCGGCCCCCGTATATACAAAACGATACAAATGACGCCACAGCGGAAAAACCGTTGATACACGCCGCCGGTTTAATGGGAACCATGCCAAGGCAGCACGTCGTTGCCGAACGCATCAGAGCACCATCCCCTGAAAGGAGCAAGCCATGTTGACAATGAAAAACCGTATCCTCGCCGGCATCGCCGCCGTTAGCATCAGCGCCGTGACCCTGTCGGCCTTCGCCCAGATGCCCCCGGGCGGCCCGGATGGCCCGCGCGGCCATGCCCCGAGCGCGGAACAGATCGCCAAGTTCGAGCAGATGCGCGCCAAGCACCAGGCCGAGATGCACGACAAGCTCAAGATCACGGCTTCCCAGGAAGCCGCCTGGAAGCTCTTCCTTGACAAGACCAAGCCGGCCCCCTTCGACCAGGCCGGCCGTCCCAACAAGGAAGAATGGGCCAAGCTGTCCACCCCGGAACGCCTGGACAAGCAGCTCGACATGATGCGCAAGCGTGAAGCCTTCGCCGAACAGCGCATCGCCGCCACCAAGGACTTCTACGCGACCCTGTCGCCGGAACAGCAGAAGATCTTTGATGCCGAACACGCCAAGATGGAACGCCATCGCTGGGAAAAGATGGAGCACCAGCGCCACGGCGACCGCAAGGGCCCCCCGCGTGACGGCAAGCCGGCACCGGACGCCCCGCCGACCAAGTAAGCCAGGCCAGGCAGGACCTGTTGCTGCGTCGCCCGGTGGCTCATGCCTGGGGGCGGCGCAGTGTGCAGTCCCACCCGTGCAGCCTTGCGTCTCCCCGCAAGGCTGTTCTTGTTGGTAGCTCGTGCAAGCCGGGCAATAGCTGGGTACACTGCGTGCCAGCCCGCATGCGGGGCGCTGGCTGGCCATGTTGCACGGCTGTCAGCCTGGTCGGAGAGAATGACGGCAGGCGGCCCCGCTCCGACAGGAGGGGCCGCCTTCCCTTGTACTTTCGGCTGGCGTTTTGCCTGTCGTGAAAGACAGAGAAAGGTACGCAATCCTGCAGAGAATCTTGCACAGCATCGTGCACAGATTCATGCGCAGGATGACGGACAGAGCGTCGTACAGAAAAAGAGCAGAAGAAGAGCAGAAAAGAGCAGAAAGCAGTACAGATATCCGTACTGGAAGACGTAAAGAAAAAAGCGCAGACAAATGCCGGCGGGCTGCCATGGTGGCGGCCCGCTGACGTGACTACTTGATGACGTGATCGGTTCACCGGTTTTCCTGACATGACAAATACTCCCAATTCCAAGCAGCCGTCCCCCTCCAACGTTTCGTCTCGCGGCAGCATCCTGCGCCGCTGGTGGTTCTGGGTCCTGGTGGCGGCGCTGGCGGCCGGTGGCGGCTACAAGTGGTGGTCCAAGAAGAAGGCCGATCAGGAACAGATGTCTGCCATGGGCGGTCCCGGCGGGCGCCCCGGCCCGGGTGGCCCGGGCGCGCGCCGTCCCGGCGGCCCCGGCGCCTTCGCTGGCCAGACCATGCCGGTGGGCGTAGCCAAGGCCCAGGTGCAGAACGTCGATGTCTTCCTCAATGGCCTGGGTGCCGTGACCCCGACCGCGACGGCCACCGTGCGTGCCCGCGTGGACGGCCAGCTGATGAAGCTGCATTACAAGGAAGGCCAGGTGGTCAAGGCCGGCGACCTGCTGGCCGAGATCGATCCGCGCTCGCTGCAGGCCGCGCTGACCCAGGCCGAAGGGCAACTGGCGCGCGACCGCGCCTTGCTGGCCTCGGCCCGACTGGACCTGAAGCGCTACCAGACCCTGCTGTCGCAGGACTCGATCGCCAGCCAGCAGGTCGATACCCAGGCCGCGCTGGTCAAGCAATACGAAGGTACGGTCAAGGCCGATGAGGGCAGCGTCGCCAGCGCCCGCCTGCAACTGTCGTTTACCCGCGTGACCGCGCCCATCAGCGGCCGCCTCGGCCTGCGCCAGGCTGATGTCGGCAACAACGTCACCACCAGCGATACCAACGGGCTGGTCATCATCACCCAGCTGCAGCCGATCACGGCCATCTTCAGCATCCCCGAAGACAATATCCCCAAGGTCTTGCAGCAACTGCAGAGCGGCCGCAAGCTGCCGGCCCAGGCCTGGGACCGCGAGCAGAAGAAGAAGCTGGCCGACGGCGTGCTGCTGACCATCGACAACGTGGTCGATGCCACCACCGGCACCGTCAAGTTGAAGGCCCAGTTCCCCAATACCGATTACGCGCTCTTCCCCAGCCAGTTCGTCAACATCCGCCTGCAGCTCAAGACCGAGGAAGGCGCCATCGTCATCCCGACGGCGGCCATCCAGCGCGGTTCGAAGGGACTGTTCGTGTATGTGGTCAAGGAAGACAACACCGTCACCGTGCGCCCGGTCAAGACCGGTCCCGTGCAGGATGACCTGACCGTCATCACCGATGGCATCGCTGCCGGTGAAACGGTGGTCATCGACGGTATCGACCGCCTGCGCGAAGGCGCCAAGGTGGAAGCGGTGGCCCGCGGCGGGGCGGATGATCCGGCCAACAAGCTGACCACCGAGAACCCCGAACGCCGCCACGGCAAGCGCGGCCAGGGTGGTGAGGCAGGCCAGGGCGGTCAAGCCAACCTGAGTCCGGAAGAACGCCAGAAGCGCTGGGCCGAGATCAACAAGCGCATCGACGCCGGTGAATTCGGCGAAGACATCAAGAAGCTGCCCGAAGACCAGCGCCGCCAGAAGATGATGGAGCTGCGCCGCCAGCGTGAAGCGGGTGCCGGTGGTGGCAGCGACAGCGGCGCCCCCGCCAGCAACGCAGGCAACGCCAATGGCGCCAAGTAAGGACAAGGCTCACGCATGAATCCCTCGCGCCAGTTCATCCTGAGGCCGGTCGCCACATCTTTGCTGATGCTGGCGATCCTGCTGGTGGGCATCGTCGCCTACCGGCTCCTGCCGCTGTCGGCCCTGCCCGAAGTCGATTACCCGACCATCCAGGTGGTCACGCTTTATCCCGGCGCCAGTCCGGACGTGATGACCTCCTCGGTCACCGCGCCCCTGGAACGCCAGTTCGGCCAGATGCCGGGCTTGAAGCAGATGTCGTCCACCAGCTCCGGCGGGGCCTCGGTGATCACGCTGCAATTCAATCTGGATCTCAGCCTGGACGTGGCCGAGCAGGAGGTGCAGGCGGCCATCAATGCCGGCAGCAACCTGCTCCCCTCGGACCTGCCGATGCCGCCGGTCTACAGCAAGGTCAACCCGGCCGATACGCCCATCATCACGCTGGCGGTCACCTCCAAGACCATCCCGTTACCCAAGGTGCAGGACCTGATCGATACCCGCCTGGCGCAAAAGATTTCGCAATTGTCCGGCGTGGGTCTGGTGAGCCTGTCGGGCGGCCAGCGTCCGGCCGTTCGCATGCAGTTGAATCCGCGTGCCGTGGCTGCACTGGGCCTGAACCTGGATGACGTGCGCACGGCCATTGGCAACGCCAACGTCAACCAGGCCAAGGGCAGTTTCGACGGCCCCACGCGCGCCTCCACCATCGACGCCAACGACCAGCTGCGTTCGGCCGATGAATACCGCAACCTGATCATCGCCTACAAGAACGGTGCGCCCATCCGCGTCTCGGATGTAGCCGATGTGATCGACGGTGCCGAAAACGTCCGCCTGGGTGCCTGGGCCAACCAGCAGCCGGCGGTGATCGTGAACATCCAGCGCCAGCCCGGCGCCAACGTGATCGCCGTGGTCGACAGCATCAAGAAGATCCTGCCGCAGCTGCAGGCCAGCCTGCCGGGAGCCATCGATGTCCACATCCTGACCGACCGCACCACCACCATCCGCGCTTCCGTGGAAGACGTGAAATTCGAACTGCTGCTTTCGGTGGCGCTGGTGGTGATGGTGATCTTCGTCTTCCTGCGCAACGTGCCGGCCACCATCATTCCCAGCGTGGCGGTACCGTTGTCGCTGGTGGGCACCTTTGCGGTGATGTACCTGGCGGGCTTTTCGATCAACAACCTCACGCTCATGGCACTGACCATTGCCACCGGCTTCGTGGTCGATGATGCCATCGTGATGATCGAGAACATCTCGCGCTACATCGAAGAGGGCATGAAACCCATGCAGGCCGCCTTGAAGGGCGCGGAGCAGATCGGTTTCACCATCATCTCGCTGACCTTCTCGCTGATCGCCGTGCTGATCCCGCTGCTCTTCATGGGTGATGTGGTCGGCCGCCTGTTCCACGAATTTGCGGTCACGCTGGCGGTCTCCATCCTGATCTCGGCGGTCGTCTCGCTGACCCTCACGCCGATGATGTGCGCGCGCCTGCTGCGCCACCAGCCGGAAGAAGAGCAGGGCTGGTTCTATCACAAGAGCCAGGTTTTCTTCGACCGCATCATCGCGCGCTATGGCGTGATGCTGGAATGGGTGCTGGAACGCCAGAAGCTCACGCTGCTGGTGGCCGTGGCGACGCTGGGCCTCACGGTGCTGCTGTACGTGTTCGTGCCCAAGGGTTTCTTCCCGCTGCAGGATACGGGCGTGATCCAGGGCATCTCGGAGGCCACGCAATCGATCTCCTTCGGTGCCATGGGCGAGAAGCAGCAGCAATTGGCCAAGGTGGTGCTGGAAGACCCGGCGGTGGAAAGCCTGTCCTCCTTCATCGGTGTGGATGGCACCAACGCCACGCTCAACAGCGGCCGCATGCTCATCAACCTGAAGCCGCATGAAACGCGCGATGTCTCTGCCTCGGATGTGATCCGCCGCCTGCAATCCAAGCTCGCGCAGGCAGTGCCAGGCGTGACGCTCTACATGCAGCCGGTGCAGGACCTGACCATCGAGGACAGCGTCTCGCGCACGCAATACCAGTTCACGCTGGAAGACGCCGATCCGGGCACGCTGAGCACCTGGGTGCCCAAGCTGATCGCACGCCTGCAGCAGCTGCCGCAGCTGGAAGACGTGGCCACCAACCTGCAGGACCAGGGCCTGCAGGCCTACATCGAGATCGACCGCAATGCCGCATCGCGCCTGGGCATCACCACGGCCGCCATCGACAATGCGCTCTACAACGCCTTCGGCCAGCGCTTGATTTCCACCATCTACACGCAATCGAACCTGTATCGCGTGGTGATGGAGGTCAAGCCGGAATTCCAGCGCGGCCCCGAGGCGCTGGACAGCATCTTCCTGGTCACGTCGGCCGGCGGCAAGGTGCCGCTGTCCTCGATTGCCACCGTCACCGAACGCACGGCCCCGCTGGTGGTGAACCACATCGGCCAGTTCCCGGCGGCCACCGTCTCCTTCAACCTGGCCAAGGGCGCCTCCCTGGGCGAGGCGGTCAAGGCCATCAAGGCGGCCGAAGACGAGATCGGCATGCCCGACTCCACCGTCACCAACTTCCAGGGCGCGGCACTGGCCTTCCAGGCGTCGCTGTCCAATACCCTGTGGCTGATCCTGGCGGCCATCATCACCATGTACATCGTGCTGGGCGTGCTCTATGAGAGCTACATCCATCCCATCACCATCCTCTCCACCTTGCCCTCGGCGGGGGTGGGCGCGCTGCTGTCGCTGATGATCTCGGGGACCGATCTCGGCATCATCGGCATCATCGGCATCATCCTCTTGATCGGCATCGTCAAGAAGAACGCCATCATGATGATCGACTTCGCGCTGGAAGCCGAACGGCACCAGGGCAAGAGCCCGCGCGAGGCGATCTACCAGGCTTGCCTGTTGCGCTTCCGCCCGATCCTGATGACGACCATGGCCGCGCTCCTGGGGGCGCTGCCGCTGATGCTGGGCACCGGTGTCGGTTCCGAGCTGCGCCAGCCGCTGGGCATCACCATGGTGGGTGGCCTCTTGGTATCGCAGGTGCTGACCTTGTTCACCACGCCGGTGATCTATCTCGGTTTCGACAGCCTGGGCCGCCGCCTGCGTGCGCGCTTCGGGCAACGCGAGCCGGGCCATGGCAGCGAGGATGACGATGACGGCAAGCCGGCCACGCTGCCGCCGGCGGTGTAAGCGGATGCGCGCATGAATATCTCGCTTCCCTTCATCAAGCGTCCCATCGCGACCACGCTCTTGACCATCGGCATTGCGCTGGCGGGCATGGTGGCCTTCCGCCTGCTGCCGGTCTCGCCGCTGCCGCAGGTGGATTACCCGACCATCTCGATCTCGGCCTCGCTGCCCGGGGCCAGCCCCGAGACCATGGCGGCCACCGTCGCCACCCCGCTGGAACGCGCCATGGGTGCGATTGCGGGCGTGACCGAGATGACCTCGACGAGCTCGCAGAACTCCACCCGCATCACCCTGCAGTTCGACCTGAGCCGCGATATCGACGGTGCCGCCCGCGACGTGCAGGCCGCGCTCAATGCCGCGCGCAACCTGCTGCCCACCGGCATGCCGAGCAATCCGACCTATCGCAAGGTCAACCCGGCCGATGCGCCCATCCTGATCCTGGCCATGACCTCGGACACCATGACCCAGGGCCAGATGTATGACGCCGCCGACAGCATCGTGGCGCAGAAACTGTCGCAGGTGCGCGGGGTGGGGCAGGTGAGCGTGGGGGGCAGTTCGCAGCCGGCGGTGCGCATCGAGTTGAACCCGACCGCCTTGAACAAGTACGGTATCGGCAGCGCCGACGTGCGCACGGCGGTGGCCGCCACCAATGCCAATCGTCCCAAGGGTTTGCTGGAGGATGATGGCCGCAACTGGCAGATCTACGCCAACGACCAGGCCAAGACTGCCGCCGAATATGCACCGCTGATCGTCTCCTACCGCAACGGCACGCCGGTGCGGGTGCAGGATGTGGCCGAGGTGCGCGACTCGGTGGCCGATGTACGCAATGCCGGTTCGTCCAACGGCAAGCCCTCGGTGCTCATCATCATCAACCGCCAGCCGGGGGCCAACATCATCGAGACGGTCGACAACGTGCGTGCCTTGCTGCCGCAATTGCAGGCCTCGATCCCCACCGCCATCGACATGAAAGTGGTGCTGGACCGCACCCCGACCATCCGTGCTTCGTTGAAGGAAACCGAGTTCACCCTGATGCTGTCGGTGGCGCTGGTGATCATGGTGGTGTTCCTGTTCCTGCGCAATGCGCGGGCCACGCTGATCCCGGCGGTGGCTGTCCCCGTCTCGCTGATCGGGACCTTCGGCATCATGTACCTGGCCGGATTCAGCCTCGACAATCTTTCGCTCATGGCGCTGACCATCGCCACCGGCTTCGTGGTCGATGATGCCATCGTGGTGCTGGAAAACATTTCCCGTCACATCGAAGCCGGCATGAAGCCCTACAAGGCGGCCCTGCTGGGCGCGCGCGAAGTGGGCTTCACGGTGCTGTCGATGAGCATCTCGCTCATCGCCGTCTTCATTCCCATCCTGATGATGGAGGGCATCGTCGGGCGGCTCTTCCGCGAATTCGCCATCACCTTGTCGGTGGCCATCCTGGTCTCTCTGGTGGTGTCGCTGACGACCACGCCCATGATGTGCGCGCAGCTGCTGCGCCATGATCCCGAGGGCGATGCAGCGCGCCGCCAGCGCCGCCACCCCTGGCTGCAGAAGATGGCCGACCAGAGTGCGGCCATCTTCGATGACATGCTGCTGGCCTACGAGCGCACGCTGGCCTGGGCACTGCGCGCCGCGCCGCTGATGATGCTGATCCTGCTGGGCACGATTGCGCTGAACGTGTATCTCTACAAGGCGATTCCCAAGGGCTTCTTCCCGCAGCAGGATACCGGCCGCCTGGTCGGCGGCATCCGCGGCGACCAGGCCATTTCCTTCCAGGCCATGCGCACCAAGCTCAACGAGTTCATTGACATCGTCAAGGCCGATCCGGCCGTCTCCGATGTGGTGGCCTTCACCGGCGGGCAGCGGCGCAACGGCGGCTTCATGTACGTGACACTCAAGCCCCTCTCCGAACGAAAAGACAGTGCCGACAAGATCGTGGCGCGGCTGCGCATGAAGACCGCCAAGGTGGCCGGTGCGCGGGTGTTCCTGGTGCCGGTGCAGGACATTCGCATCGGCGCGCGGCAGAGCGATTCGCAGTATGAGTATTCGCTCAAGTCGGACGATGTGGGCCTCTTGCGCATCTGGGAGCCCAAGATTCGCCTGGCGCTGTCCAACCTCAAGGAGCTGGAAGACATCAGCACCGACCAGCAGGACAACGGCCTGCAGACCACGCTGACCATCGACCGCGAAACCGCCATGCGCGCAGGCGTCACGCCGCAGCTGATCGATTCCACCCTGTCGGACCTGTTCGGCCAGCGCCAGATCTCCACCATCTACAGCGGCATGAACCAGTACCACGTGGTGATGGAAGCGGCCCCGCAATACTGGCAGAGTCCCGAAACCCTGCGCGATACCTACGTCAGCCTGGCCGGTTCGTCCAACCTGTCGCCGACCACCTCCAGCCTTTCGACGCCACCGGCGCTGTCGGCGGCCGGCAAACTGAACGCCAACACGGGACTGGCGCAAACCATCTCGACGGCGGCTTCGACACAGATCCCGCTGGCGGCCTTCTCGCGCTTCGAGCCCACCACCACGGCGCTGTCGGTCAGCCATGAGGGCCAGTTCGTGGCTTCCACGCTGTCCTTCAACCTGGCCGAGGGGGTGTCGCTGTCGCAGGCCACCGCCGCCATCGACCGTGCCATGGCGCAGCTGGGCGTGCCCACCAGTGTGCTGGGCACCTTTGCGGGGACGGCCAATGCCTTCCAGGCCTCCACATCGAGCCAGCCCATCCTGATCCTCACGGCCTTGCTGGCGGTGTACATCGTGCTGGGCATCCTCTACGAGAGCCTGATCCATCCCATCACCATCATCTCCACGCTGCCCTCGGCGGGGGTGGGTGCGCTGCTGGCCTTGATGGTGACCGGCACCGACTTCAGCCTCATTGCCCTGATCGGCGTGATCCTGCTCATTGGCATCGTCAAGAAGAACGCCATCATGATGGTGGACTTCGCCATCGATGCCGAGCGCAATCGCGGCATGTCGCCGCGCGACGCCATCTTCGAGGCCTGCAAGCTGCGCTTCCGTCCCATCATGATGACCACCATGGCCGCGCTCCTGGGCGCGATCCCGCTGGCCATCGGCCACGGCGATGGTGCTGAACTGCGCCAGCCGCTGGGCATCTCGATCGTCGGCGGGCTGGTGGTGAGCCAGCTGCTCACCCTCTACACGACCCCGGTGGTGTACCTGTACATGGAACGCCTGAGCGCCTGGAGCCGTCGCCGCTTCGGCCGCAAGAACAAGACAGAAACCTCGGCGGCCTGACGCTGCCGCCATGGAGAAACGCATGACGCAACAAGACCTGTTCAAACTCAAGCCCCTGTTGGCGGTGCTGGCAGCCAGCTTCGCGCTGGCGGCCTGCTCGGTCGGGCCCGACTACGTACGCCCGCAGATGGACATCGGCCCGGCCGTCTTCAAGGAAGGCCAGAACTGGAAGCCGGCCCAGCCGCGCGACCTGTCTGCCGATGGCAAGTGGTGGGAAATGTTCGGTGATCCGCAATTGAACGCACTGGCCGAGCAGGTCGATATCTCCAACCAGAACCTGGCCCTGGCCGAAGCCAATTTCCGCAGCGCCTTGGCGCTGGTGCAAAGCTCGCGCTCGGCCTATTCGCCCACGCTGGCGGCCTCGGCCGGTGCGTCGCGCGGACGGTCGGGGTCGGCGGGTTCGTCTTCCAGCGGGTCCACTTCGTCGAATTCATCCTCCGGTAGTTCCAGTTCGGGCAGCGTGCGCAATTCCTACACCTTCTCACTGACGGCCTCGTGGGAGGCGGACATCTGGGGCAAGGTGCGGCGTGATGTGGAATCCAGCCAGGCCAGTGCCCAGGCCAGCGCGGCCGACCTGGCCGGTGCGCGCCTGTCGGCGCAGGCCCAGCTGGCGCAGAACTACCTGCAATTGCGCGTGCTGGACGCCCAGCAGCAATTGCTGGAAGACACGGTGCAGGCCTACCAGCGTTCGCTGCAGGTGACGCAGAACCAGTATGCCGCCGGGCTGGTGGCCAAGTCCGATGTGATCCAGGCGCAGACGCAACTCAAATCGGCGCAGGCCTCCGCACTGGACAACGGCGTCACGCGGGCGCAAGTGGAGCATGCCATCGCGCTGCTGGTCGGCAAGACGCCTGCCGAATTCTCGCTGCCGCGCGCACCGCTGACGGCCGTGGCCCCGCCGGTGCCGCAGGGCGTGCCGTCGATGCTGCTGGAGCGCCGTCCCGATGTGGCCGCCGCCGAGCGTCGCGTGGCCTCGGCCAATGCCAAGATCGGCGTGGCCAAGGCGGCGTATTTCCCCAGCCTGACCTTGTCGGCCTCGGGCGGGTATCAAAGCTCGACCTTCGCGGACTGGTTCACGCTGCCGGGACGCGTGTGGTCGCTCGGTCCGCAACTGGCGCAAACGATTTTCGATGGCGGCGCGCGCGCTGCGGCCACCGACCAGGCCATTGCCACCTATGACGGCACGGTGGCCACCTACAAGCAAACGGTGCTGACGGCTTTCCAGGATGTGGAAGACAACCTGGCCGCGCTGCGCATCCTGGAACAGGAAGCGGCGGTGCAGGGCGAAGCGCTGCAGGCCGCACGCCAGGCCGTCACGCTGGTGACCAACCAGTACAAGGCGGGGACGGTGAGCTACGTCAACGTCATCACGGCGCAGGCCACGGCGCTGTCGGCCGAGCTGACATCATTGAACATCCTCAATCGCCGCATGGCCGCCAGCGTGCTGCTGGCCAAGGCGCTGGGCGGCGGCTGGGACGGGCATAGCCTGGATGACCTCGGCCCGCTGCAGCAGCAGGTGGCCGACAAGGCCAAGGGTTTGAAGGACAACGCAGCGCTGCGTTGAGTTGAGTTGCGTTGGGTTGCGTTGCGTAGGGAGCGTTGTCAGGTGGTGACCAGCACCGCCGGCAGCGCACCACGCAAGGCATTGCAAACCACGATCTCCTGCGCGTCCAGCAGGTCGGCGCGGGTGATGACGGCTTCTGCTGCATCCCATTGCGGATCGGCCAGCAGCACCTGCCGCATGACACCCGGCAGGACGCCGCAAGCCAGCGGCGGCGTGCGCCAGCGGCCGCCGATCTTGACGAAGACATTGCTGCGGCCGCCCTCGGTCAGTTCATCCCGTTCATTGAAGAAGAGCTGGTCGAAGCCGCCGCGCCGTTCGGCCTCCTGCCAGGCAGCGTCGTAGCGGGCGCGCTGGCTGCTCTTGTGACGCAGGAAGAGGTCGCCACTGTCGGTGGCGGTATCGGCCAGGAAGACCTTGACCGGAGCGCTCAGCGGATGCGAGGGCGCATGCTGGACCGTGATGCCGCCCTGGGCATCCAGGGCCAGCCGCAGGCGGTGGGACGTTTGGTCGGAAAGTTCAGCACAGGCCGCATCGAGCCGCAGCGTAATCGCCGCTACATCGCAGGGATAGCCCAGCTGTGAAGCAGAATCCTTCAGGCGCGCCAGATGCAGCGCCAGATGGCGGCAGCCTGCGCGGGTGGCGTGGATGGTTTCGAATAAAGTGACGCCTTGCGCCAATTCCGTGAGGAAGCCCGACTTCAACTGGCATTCCGCAAATTCGGAGGCCGCCTCGCTGTCGTAGACGATGCCTGCACCGACCCCCATCACACCCTGGCGCAGGCCATCCTGCGCGGCCTGCAATTCCAGCGTGCGGATCGGCACCGAGAGACAGAAGTCACCGATGGCCGGACCAATCGCGCGGGGCGGATCGAACCAGCCGATGGCACCGGTATAGAGTCCGCGCGGCCCGCTCTCCAATTCATCGATGATTTCCATGGTGCGGCGTTTTGGCGCACCGGTAATGGAGCCGCAAGGGTAGAGCGCTGCCATCGTGTCGGCCAGCGTCGCGTCCTCGCGCAGGCGGGCGCGGATGGTCGAGGTCATCTGCAGCACCTGGCCGTAGCGGCGCACGTCGAACAGGTGCGGCACCTGCACCGAGCCCGGCACCGCCACGCGGCCCAGGTCGTTGCGCAGCAGGTCGACGATCATGAGGTTTTCTGCACGGTTCTTTTCATCGTTGGCCAGGGCGAGGGCGCGCTGCGCATTGAGCGTGTCCGCGCCTTCCCGGTCGGCCGGTACGGCGCGGGCGGTGCCCTTCATGGGCTTGGCCTTCAGCGTTCCTTGCTGATGCGCGACGAACAGTTCCGGCGAACACGACAGCACCATGCCGCCCACGTCATCGCGTACCAGTGCACCATACGGCACCGGCTGGCGCGCACGCAGGCGGCGGTACAGCGTGATGGGGTCGCCCAGCACGTCGAAGTGCAGGCGATAGGTGTAGTTGACCTGGTAGGTATCACCGGCGGCGATGTAATCGCGGATACGATCGATGGCCGCAGTGAAGGCGGTCTCATCGACGCTGCTGCGCAGACGGGTGATGCCGGCGCTGTCGGAGCGCACCTGGGCAGATAGCCATGTCTCCACCTCGGCGGCAGACAAATGCGCGCACCGCGCAAACAAGAGCACGCGCGCCAAGGGGCCGGACAGCGGGCGATGCGGCAGGCCCTGCAGCGCCGCGCCCAGTTCATAGCTCCACAAGGCAACCGCGTGCTGGCCCTCGGCCAGTGCTGCCTGCATCTCTTCGAGCATCGCCGGGAAGCCCGCCGCATCCGTGCAGGCCAGCGTACGCACATGCCCGCTGTAGAGGCGCGAGCGCGGTTCGGCCGGGCTGGCCTGGTGGTCGTCGAGGAGGGCGAAGCAATCGTTCATGAAGGGCAGTGCAAACAGAAGGGCAGGGTAGGCCGCAGGGAGGGGCGGGATGCCGTCGGGCAAGCCGTCGAGGCCCTGGTGGGGCGCGGTCGGCAGCATGATAGCGTAAAAGGTATACTTGAAGGCTTGCCGGGCGGCACGCAACGTCGGTCAATGGCCGGTCATTCGCGCTGCACGCCGCCGTCGCAGTCTCACTCATCACCGTTGACGATGCCCATACCCCGCACTTTCATCATTCCCCTGATCGTCGCCTGTGCGCTGTTCATGGAACAGATGGATTCCACCGTCATCTCGACTTCCCTGCCGGCGCTGGCGCTGGACATGAACGTCGATCCGATTTCACTCAAGCTGGCGCTGACCTCTTACCTGGTCTCGCTGGCGGTCTTCATTCCCATTTCCGGCTGGATGGCTGACCGCTTCGGCTCGCTCACCATCTTCCGCGCGGCCATCTGCGTGTTCATGCTGGGCTCCATCCTGTGCGGGGCCTCTTCGACCTTGCCGCAATTCGTCGCCGCGCGTTTCCTGCAGGGCATAGGCGGGGCCATGATGGTGCCGGTCGGGCGCCTGGTGATCCTGCGCAGCGTGGAAAAGGTCAACCTGGTCAAGGCGCTGTCCTATCTCACCATCCCGGCCCTGTTCGGTCCCGTGCTGGGGCCGCCGCTGGGCGGCTTCATCACCACCTATTTCCATTGGCGCTGGATCTTCTTCATCAACATTCCCATCAGCATCCTCGGTCTCTACCTGGCTACGCGCTTCATTCCGGACCTGAAGGCAGAACAGGTTTCCCGGCTCGACATCGTCGGCTTCATCCTCTCGGCGCTGGGCTGCTCGCTGCTGATGATGGGTCTGGCCACGTCGGGCCGCCACCTGGTTTCCGGCGATATCTCGCTGGCCTGCGTGGTGGCGGGCGTGCTCTTCCTCTGTGCCTACGTCTGGCACGCACGGCGCGCCTCGGCACCGCTGATCGACCTGGCGCTGCTGAAGATTCCCACGCTGCGGGCTGGCGTGTTCGGTGGCTCGCTGTATCGCGTAGGCATCGGGGCCATTCCCTTCCTGCTGCCGCTGATGCTGCAGCTGGGCTTTGGCTATACGCCTTTCCATTCGGGCCTGCTGACCTGCGCTTCTGCCGCGGGTGCGATGTTCATGAAGACCATCGCCGCGCGCTTCCTGCGCCGCTATGGTTTTCGGCGGGTGCTGCTGGTCAATGGCGCGCTGGGCGTGCTGGGCTTGTGGGCGCTGGCCACCTTTACGCCGCAGATGCCTTACCTGCTCATGCTCATCATCCTGCTGGTCGGCGGCTGCTTCCGCTCGCTGCAGTTCACCAGCCTCAATGCGATTTCCTATGCCGATGTCGACAAGGTCCGCCTGAGCCAGGCCACCAGCATGGCCAGCGTGGCGCAGCAGCTCTCCATCGGCATGGGTGTGGTGCTGGCGGGGTTTGCGCTGCAGATGTCCAACGAGATCCAGGGCCATGCCACGCTGGTGGCACAGGACTTCTGGCCGGCCTTCCTGGTGGTGGGGGCGGTGTCGGCGCTGGCCCTGCTGATGCTGCGCCAGCTGCCGCCCAACGCCGGGGCCGAGATGGCCGGGCAGCAAGAGAACAAGCCGGCCTGACGCAGCCGCGCCGGGCCTACGTATAACGAGGAGAACCATGCAGCCCATGACGTACAAGTCCCTGTGGTTTCCACTGGGCGCGGTCCTGATCTGGGCCGGCAATACCGTCATCAGCAAGATGTCTGCGGGCGTGATTGCGCCGGAAGACATTTCCTTCTATCGCTGGGTGCTGGCGGCGCTGCTGATGTCGCCCTTCCTGGCGCGTCCGACCTGGGCGGCACGCGCGCAGATCCGTCCTCATCTGGGCAAGATCCTGGTGCTGGCCTTGCTGGGCATGGTGCTGTTCCAGAGCCTGGCGTATTTCGCGGCGGCCACGGCTTCAGCCACCAGCATGGGCATCATCGCCTCGTTGATGCCGCTGCTCACGCTGGTGCTGAGCATCAAGCTGCTCTCTGAACCGCCCACGGTGGGCACCCTGGCCGGCGGCATCCTCTCGCTCTTCGGCCTGGCGGTGCTGATCGGGCGCGGCCATCCGCTGGCGCTGTTCGACCAGGGCGTGGTCACGGGCGACCTGCTCATGCTGCTGGCCACCATCGCCTACGGCCTCTATGGCGTCATGCTGCGTCGCTGGGCGCTGCCGCTGCGTACCTGGCAACTGCTGTACATGCAGGTGTTGATGGCGGTGGTGCTGCTGTTTCCCGGCTACGTGCTGGGCCATCATTCGCCGCTCACGCGCGAGAACCTGCCCATCCTGCTCTATGCCGGCATTGCCGCCTCCATCCTGTCGCAGTTCCTGTGGATGCGCGGGGTGCAGTACCTGGGCGCGAGCCGCTGTGCCATTTTCGTGAACCTGATGCCGGTCTTCACTGTCATCATTGCGGTGGTGGCGCTGGGCGAGCAATTGCACGGCTATCACGCCATCGGTGGGCTCATCACGCTGGCCGGCGTGATCATGGCCCAGGTCTTCAAGCAGCGCCTGCGCTGGCGCACCGGCTGATCTGACAAGAACAGGAAAGAAACATGATCGATCCCGCCATGATCGTCAATTGCACGGTCTACAAGAAGGGCAAGAAGCTGCGCGACATCAGCCTCGATGAAATCAGCGACGTGCTGGAAGAAGAGGGTACCTTCGTCTGGCTGGGCCTGCTGGAGCCCAACGTCGAGCTGATGAACAAGATCAAGGAAGAATTCTGCCTGCACGAACTGGCCGTGGAAGATGCCTACGCGGCCCACCAGCGGCCCAAGATCGAGGAATACGGCGACACCCTCTTCGTGGTGCTGCACACGGCCCAGCTGGCCGGCGGCGAAGTGCTCTTCGGCGAGACCCATATCCTGACAGGCCCGCGCTTCGTGGTCACGGTGCGGCATGGTGCCTCGCGCAGCTATGCCAAGGTGCGCGAGCACTGCGAGATGCTGCCCGAGCGGCTCATGCGCGGTCCCAGCTTCGTGCTCTATTCCATCATGGACTTCGTGGTCGACAACTATCGTCCCATCATGGACGACCTTGAAACCAAGTTCAGCCAGTATGAGGAACAGCTCTTCAATCCCGGCGCACTGAGCGGCAAGGCCTACCTGCAGGAGCTGTACCAGCTGAAGCGCCAGCTCATCCGCCTGCGCTCGGCCGCCACGCCGCTGCTGGACGTCTGTACCCAGCTGCTGCGCTTCCATGAAGGCTTGATCACCAAGGAAGGCAAGGCTTACTTCCGCGACATCTACGACCACGTGGTGCGCTTCATCGATACCGGCGACCGCCTGCGGGAAATGGTGGAGTCGGCCGTGCAGATCAACCTGGCCCAGGTCACCATCCACCAGAACGAAATCGTGCAGACCCTGGCCGGCTGGGGTGCCATCCTGGCCATCCCGACCATGATCTTCAGCCTCTACGGCATGAACTTCGCGCACATGCCGGGGCTGTCGTGGCAATGGAGCTTCCCGCTGGTACTGGGCGGCATCATCACCGCCTGTACGCTGCTGTGGCGGCGTTTGCGCAAGGCGGGCTGGCTGTAGCGCCTTTCCTGGCACGGTTGTAAAGACCTCCGGCGGGTGCGGCAATATGTCGCACCCGCCGGCTCGTTTGTGCCACATACACTGGCGGCGCCTACTCCTGCGGCCATCATCTTGTCTGCGCAAGGCTGACTCGCGTCCTGAATGCGATTCATTCTTCTTGATAATTGCAACAAAGTTGCATTAGAATCCCGCCCTGACCGCGCACGACGGTCACTCCATCGCGGTCAGGCAGCCACGCACCCAGCCGCAGCACAACGACATCACAAGGGAAAAGATGAAAATGACCGCACTGCGGGCGGCCGTGCTGGGCGCGCTCGCTTTGGGCCAGGGCCAGCAACTGGCCTGGAGCGCCGATAATGCCACCAGCGCCACCAGCGCCACCAACGCCGCCAGCGCCGACAAGGGCCTGGGGCAGGTGGTGGTCACCGGCACCGGTGAACGCCAGCAATATCGCCAGAGCGCCACCTCCAGCGCCACCCGTACCGAGACGCCGCTGCAGGAGTTGCCGCAGTCGGTGCAGGTGGTGTCGCGCCAATTGATGGATGACCTGGCCGCTACTCGCCTGGATGATGTGCTGCTTTACGTGAGCGGCGTGGCCAAGCAGAACAACTTCGGCGGGCTGTGGGACAACTATTCGATCCGTGGATTTTCCGGCAGCGAGAATGGCGGCATGAACATTCTCTGGAATGGGTTTGCCTCCAATCGCGGCTACGCGCCTCCGCGCGACACCGCCAATGTCGAGAGCATCGATTTCCTCAAGGGGCCGGCCGCAGCGCTCTATGGCAACAGCGAGCCGGGCGGCACCATCAACGTGGTCACCAAGAAGCCGCAGTTCAAGGCGGCCAATGCGCTGGATCTGTCGGTGGACAGCCGGGGCGGCTACCGCAGCGCAGTCGACTCCACCGGCGCGCTCAACAGCGAGGTGGCCTATCGCCTCAACGCGGCCCTGGAGCACAAGAACAGCTTCCGTGACAACGTCAGCAGCGACCGCGAATTCCTGGCACCGGCCTTTACCTGGGTGCTCAGCGATCGCACCATCCTGAACTATGAAGGCGAATACCTGCGCCAGAAGGCCCCGCTGGATCGCGGCATCGTGGCCGTCAACGGCAACCTGGGCGTGCTGCCGGTCTCGCGCTTCCTGGGCGAGCCGCGCGATGGCGACATCAAGATGCAGAACGCCAACCACCTGGTCACGCTGGAGCATCGCCTGGACGACAACTGGCACCTGCGCACCGGCGTGTTCCACAAGGATGGCACGCTGGATGGCTACTCCACCGAGGCCTCGGCCCTGCAGGCCGACAACGCCACCCTGCGCCGCCAGCGCCGCTACCGCGATTACAGCTGGCACGACACGTCGCTGCAGGCAGAACTGGGCGGCAAGCTGCAGACCGGGGGCATACAGCATGAAGTGCTGGTAGGCACCGAAGTGGATTGGCTGACGCTGGACCAGCGCATGCTGCGCATTGACCCTACTACCGCGGCCCCCTACGCGATCAATATTTATTCGCCGAGCTACGGTCAGGTGCAACCGAATCCGCGTCCGCGAACGGATACAAGCGAGCGCCAAATCAGCACGGCGTTTTACGTTCAGGATCAGCTTAGCCTGGACGAACGCTGGAAGCTGTTGGCAGGGATTCGAGCAGATTCGTTCCGTTCTACGCTGGATACCCGCAGCACGGCGGGTGCAGTCACCACCACCCGCCAGGACAAGACCGCCTATTCCCCGCGCCTGGGCCTGACCTATCTGTTCACGCCGGCCTGGTCAGCTTACGCCAGCGCCAGCAAATCCTTCCGTCCCAACAGCGGCAGTGACGTGAGCGGCAATGCCTTCAACCCGGAGACTTCGCGCGCCGCCGAAATCGGCCTGAAGTTCCAGAGCGAAGACCAGCGCAGCGGTGCGACCCTGGCCGTCTTCGACATCACCAAGCAGAACGTGCTGACCACCGACCCCGCCAATCCATCCTTCTCGATTGCCGCCGGCGAAGTGCGCAGCAAGGGCGTGGAGCTGGACGCCAATGCGCGCCTGGGCCACCACTGGCGCCTGACCGGCAACCTGGCCTATACCGACGCCTACGTCAGCAAGGACAATACCTTGGCGGTCGGCTCGCGGCTGATCAATGTGCCGCGTGTATCGGGAAGTGTACTGGCGGTGTTTGAGGATGTGTCCGCAAGTGGCTCGCCCTACGGTATCGGTAGTGGCCTGAACTACGTGGGCAACCGTACCGGTGACCAGGCTGGCAGTTTCAAGCTGCCCGCCTACGTGACGTCGCGTGCCCTGGCTTACTGGCAGTTCACGCCGAAGATGAAGCTGTCGCTGGATGTGAACAACCTCTTCAACAAGCGTTATTACAGCAGCTCTTACAGCAATGTATGGATCATGCCGGGCGATGAGCGTACTGCCACGCTGGCGCTCAACGTCAAGTTCTGAGTGGAGCGCCACTTGACTTGTCCACCTCCCGCGCCACGCCGGCGCGCCTTGCTGGGGCTGCTGGCAGCTGCGCCCTGGCCGCTGGCATGGGCGCATGGCGATGAGGCGGCCGGCCCCCATTCCCACGCCATCACCCAGGCAGGCAGCGATGTCCTGACCGTGGTGGGCCCGTGGGAAATGACCGGGCTCGATCCTTCGCGCTCCGGCTACATGTTCGCCCGCATGGAAGTCGTGCAGACCCTGCTGGAAGTCGATGATGACGGCCGGTTGCAGCCGGGACTGGCCACGGGCTGGCAGGTCAGCGCCGATGGCTTGCAATGGCGCTTCACGCTGGCACGCGCACGGCGTTACCACGACGGTAGCGAAGTCACGCCCGCCAGCATCCTGGCCTGCCTGCAGCGTGCCGCTGTCCGCCCAGGTGTACTGCAACTGGCAGGCATTACCGGCATGGCTGTACAGCAAAGTGAACTGGTACTGTCCTTGCGCCAGCCTTTCGGGCCGCTGCCTTACCTGCTCACGCATTACTCCACGCAGATCCTGGCACCGGCCAGTTTCGATGCGCAGGGCAATGTGGTGGCCATCCTCGGCACCGGGCCGTTCCGCATCAGGTCGATCAGCCTGCCGCAGCAGTTCGATGTCGAACGCGTGGAGGCCGCGCCGGGCAGGGCGGTGCAGCGGGCCCGTTACATCAGCGTCTCGCGCGCGGAAACGCGCACGCTGCTGGTCCAGAGCGGACAGGCCGACCTGGCCTTCTCGCTGGATCCGCCGAGCATCCGCGCCTTGCAGGGGAGTTCCCGGGCCGTGCTGCTGTCGGCCATGCTGCCGCGCACGACGCTGCTCAAGCTCAACGCCGGCCATCCCTTCCTGGCCGATGTGCGGGTACGCCGCGCCATCGCGCTGTGCATCGAACGTGAGGGCATCGCCCTTGCCCTGTTGCGCGATGCCGACCTGGGCGCCACGCAACTGCTGCCGCCTTCGCTGGCGCGCTGGCATGACGCGCGCCTGCCGCCCCTGCATACCGACCTCAAGCAGGCGCGCCGCCTGCTCGAAGAAGCCGGCTGGCGCCTCGGTGCCGATGGCACGCGCTGGAAGGATGGCCAGAAGCTGGAACTGGCGCTGACCACCTTCGTCGATCGGCCCGAGCTGCCGCTCATCGCCACGGCCCTCCAGGAAGAGATGCGCCAGATCGGCATCGCCGTGCGCGTGAGCATCGGCAATTCCAGCGACATTCCCGCCGGCCATCGCAGCGGCCAGTTGCAGATGGCGCTGGCTGCGCGCAACTACGGCAACCTGCCTGACCCGGTGGCCAGTCTCCTGCAGGACTTCGGCCCGCAAGGCGGCGACTGGGGTGCCATGGGCTGGCGCAACGACGAAGTACCGGCCTTGCTGGCAAGGTTGGCCGCCATGCCGCCGGGCAGCACCGACAGCGGCCGCGCCGAACGCGCACGCATCGTGGCGGTGCTGCAGGAGCAACTGCCGGTGATCCCGGTGGTCTGGTATCGCCAGACCTGCGCCGTCAGCCGCCGCCTGCGCGGTGCCAGTATCGATCCCTTTGAACGCAGTTATCGTATCGCTTCCCTGCAATGGACCTGACCCGCCTCCTGAGCTTACCTCCGGCCACGCGCCGGCAACTGGCCAGCGCGCTTGGCCAGCGCCTGCTGCAAGCGGCGCTGGTGGCGCTGCTGGTCGGCACGCTCTGCTTTTTCATGACGCGCATGCTGCCTGGCGACATGGCCTATCGCATCGCCGCCGGCCGCTACGGCTACGACATGGTCACCACGGAAGCGGCCCTGGCCGTGCGCGCCGAACTGGGACTGGATCAACCCTGGTTCATGGCCTTGAGCCAATGGTGGAGCCGCCTGCTGCATCTGGACCTGGGCGTGTCGCAGGTGACGGCGCTGCCGGTGCTGGTAGAGATCACGCATCAGCTGGGCCCGACGCTGCGCCTGTCTTTCCTTGCGATGGTGCTGTCGCTGCTGGTCGGCCCGACCCTGGGCGTGCTGGCCGGGCTGCACCCCGGTGGCTGGCTGGATCGCGCCACGCTGGCCGTGTCGGTGCTGTTGCGGGCCTTGCCATCCTTCCTGCTGGGATTGGTGCTGGTGCTGCTGTTCTCGGTGCAGCTGGGGGCCTTGCCAGCGGCCGGGCACACCGACCACGGCGGCATCCTGCTGCCCGCACTGACGCTGGCGCTGGGGCTGGCCGCGGTGTCCTGCCGGGTGGCGCGCGATGCCATGGTGCAGGTGCGCGGCTCCGAGTATTTCGCCTTCGCATTGACCAAGGGCCTCACGCCCGCGCAGGCCTTGCTGCGCCATGGCGTGCGCAACGTGGCCGCACCGGTCACGGCCTACCTGGGCGTGCAGCTGGTCATGCTGGTCGAAGGCGTGGTGCTGGTGGAAACCATCTTCGCCTGGCCGGGCATCGGACACGCGCTGGTGCATGCCATCTTCGGACGCGACGTGCCGATGATCCAGGGTACGGCGCTGGTGCTGGGTTTGCTGTTCGTTCTCTTCAACGCGCTGGTGGATGCCGCCTGCGCCTTCATCGATCCGCGTCGCCGACCATGAGCCTGTCTTCTGAATATTTGCTTGAGCCCGAGGGGCGGCGCTGGACCTCCGCGCAGATCGCAGGCGTGCTGCTGCTGGTGGGGATCGTGCTGTTCGCCTGGCTGGGCCCCTTGCTGATGAATGCCGATCCGGCGCGCCAGCAACTGGCGCGCTTCCTGGAAGCCCCGAGCCTGGCCCATCCGCTGGGGTACGACCAGTTGGGCCGCGACATGCTGGCGCGACTGGTCCATGGCACCCGGCTGTCCCTGTCGCTGGCGGTGGTGAGCGTGCTCTCGGCAGCCATTCCCGGGGTGCTGATCGGGTTGCTGGCGGCCTGGTGCGGTGGCTGGATCGAGCGCGTGCTGGCGGCCTTCGCTGACGCCGTCCTGGCCTTGCCCGGCCTGCTGCTGGTGCTGTTGCTGGCGGCGTTTTCGCCGGGTGGCTTTTGGCCGCTGTATGTCGGCATTTCGCTGGCCTTGTGGGTCGAATATTTCCGCGTGGTGCGCGCCGCCAGCCGCATCCTGCTGGCCAGCCCGCAGGTGGAAGCCTCGCGCTTGCTGGGCTTCGGCCCCGGCTATATCGTGCGCCGCCACCTGCTGCCGGCGCTGCTGCCGCGCCTGTTCACGCTGATGCGCTTCGGGCTGGCGGGAGCGGTGCTGGCGATGTCGGCCCTCGGTTTCGTCGGCGTTGGCTTGCAGCCGCCCACGCCGGAACTGGGCGTGATGATGATCGAACTGCTGCCGTATTACCGCGAGGCCCCCTGGCTGCTGGGTGCGCCGGTAGGGGTGCTGACGCTCACCTTGCTGGGTTTGCTGTTGTTGTCACCGCAGAAGGGGCAGGCATGAACACACTTTCTTCGAACTTGGCCTTGCGGGTGCAGGACCTGTCCGTCTGGCACGGCCAGAGGGCGCTGGTGCAGGGTATCGATTTTTCCATTGCGCGTGGCGGGGTGATGACCCTGCTGGGCGAGAGCGGTTCGGGCAAGTCGCTGCTGGCCCAGGCCATCATGGGCAACCTGCCGGGTAGCCTGCGCTGCAGCGGCCAGATCGAGATCGATGGCCAGCGTAGTGATGCGGCCGATGCCGCCTCGCGCCAGCATGGCTGGGGGCGGCGCATCGCGCTCTTGCCGCAGGAGCCCTGGCTGGCGCTGGACCCGACCATGACGGTGGCGCGCCAGGTGGCCGAGACTTACGAACTGGTCAGCCATCCCGCCGCCGATACGCAGGACGAGAGCCTGCGCGCCGCACGCCGGCAGGCGCACACCCTGGCCGGGCAGGCGCTGGCCCGCCTGGGACTGGCGGATGCGGCCGACAAGTATCCCTTCATGATCTCGGGCGGCATGGCCCAGCGCGTGGCCTTCCTGGCCACGCATGCGGCCGGCGCACCCTTGTTGATCATCGATGAGCCGACCAAGGGGCTGGACGCGGACCGGCGCCGCGAGGTCCTGGCCTTGCTGCAGACGGCGCAGCAGCAGGGCATGAGCCTGCTGTGCATCACGCATGACGTGTGGCTGGCGCGTGCCTTGGGCGGTGAACTGGCCGTGATGCTGGAGGGCCGCATGGTCGAGCGCGGCCAGGCCGATGCGCTGCTGGCCCAGCCCCGCCATGCCTATACGCGCAAGCTGCTGGAGGCTGATCCGGCGTGCTGGGCGCAGCCCAGGTCGCTACCAGCAGCCCACCCGCCGTCGCCGGTCGTCGTGGAGGTCAGCAATGTGGCCAAATCCTTCGGCCCGCAGGCGCTCTTCAGCGGTATCAGCACGCGTCTGCATGCGGGAGAAATCGTCGCTGTCAGCGGGCCCAGCGGGGCCGGCAAGACGACGTTCGGCAATATCGTGCTGGGGCTGCTGCCGCCCGATGCGGGCCAGGTGAGGCGCGGCGCCGGGCTGCCCCGTACCGCCTTCCAGAAGATCTACCAGGATCCTGCGGCAGCCTTCGCGCCGGCCATCAAGCTGCGTCAGTCGCTGCGCGATCTGGTGCGATTGCACGGGCTGGACTGGCAGCAGCTGGAGGACTTGCTGGCGCGCATGCGCGTCTCGCTCGCCCTGCTGGAGCGCTTGCCGCGCCAGGTATCGGGCGGCGAGCTGCAGCGCATCGCGCTGGCGCGCGTGCTGCTCATGCGCCCGGCCCTCATCTTTGCCGATGAGCCGACCTCGCGCCTGGACCCGCTGACGCAGCAGGAGGTCATGGCGCTGCTGGTGGAACAAGCCCGGCAAGCGGGCAGTGCGGTGCTGCTGGTCACCCATGACGTGGATATCGTGCGATGCGTGGCGGATCGGCGCCTGTCGCTGGGGCTGGCGGACGAAGCCGCCTGACGGCGCCGAGCGTTCAGGGGCCGCTTGACGGGCTGTCTTCCTCGCTGAAGCCGGCCGACGAGATCTGGCCGCCCAGCAGTACGCTGGTCCATTTCCCTTGTGCCGAACTGGCCCCTTCCGGCAGCAGCATGTAGGACAGGCTCTTGAGCCCGCAATACTGTTCCAGGTAATCACGTGCATGCGCCATGCGGGCGCGCAGTTGCGGGATGCTGCCCTCTTGGCCTGGCGCCAGTGGCAGGAATTCGAAGACCACTTCGGGATGCAGGAATTCGGTCAGGTGCTGGATGACCTGTTCGGCATCGGAGGCCTCGGTGCTGAATTCATGGTGGGCTGGCGTTTCTTCGTCGCGCAGCTGGTAGCGGATCAGGCAGCGCATCGTTCACCTCAGGCCAGGATAGTCGGGGATCACGGACAAGCGCGGATAGTCGTGCTGGATGGCGCGGTCGCGCCCTTGCTCCTTGGCGCGATAGAGGGCCGCATCGGCGGTATCGATCAGTTCGCGGGCATCGACCTGGGCACCCTTGCCGCTGGCCAGGCTGGCCGCGCCCACGCTGATGGTGACGTGGCCTACCGAACTGCCTTCGTGCGGGATATCGAGCGCACGCACCGCCTGCACCAGGCGGTTGGAGATCGCATTGGCACTGGCGGCGTTGCAGTTGGGCAGGATCAGCGCGAATTCCTCGCCGCCGTAGCGCGCCACGATGTCGCCCTGGCGGCGCGCCACGCTGTTGAGGGCGGCTGCCACCTGCCTGAGGCAGATGTCGCCGGCGGCGTGTCCGTAGGTATCGTTGTAGCGTTTGAAGTGGTCCACATCGACCATGATCAGCGAGAGCGATTCCCCGGAACGGTTCAGGCGCGCCAGCTCGGCCGTCAGGGCGGCGTCGAAGTAGCGGCGGTTGAAGACGTCGGTCAGGCCATCCTTCTGCGACTGCGCCTCCAGGGTGCGATAGAGCCGCTCCAGTTCGGTACGGGCCGTGATGGCTTCCAGTTCGGCATTTTCACGCCCGGCCACTTGTGCCACCAGGCGGTTGCCGCCAAAACCGATGATGACCAGCAGCAGCAGCACCGCCACGCCACGGATCCAGACGCGCCGCGTCCAGTCTTCCAGCACGTCGTCCTTGGCCAGGGCTACCGCCACGAAGAGGGGATAGAGGCTGCAGCGCTGGAAGCTGGTCAGGCGCACGATGTCGTCGCGCGGGGAGCGCATCTCGAAGCTGCCCTGATCCGCTTTGCTCACGTATTGCGTCAGCAGCACCGACTTGGACAGATCCCGCCCGATGGAATCGCTCAGCAGCGGCTGGCGATAGATCACGCTGCCTTCGGTGAGCCCGAAGAGGATCGCACCGTCCCGGCCGATGGCGAACTGTTCGTAATAGCGCTGGAAGTGCGCCAGGTCCACGTCGGCCACGACCACCCCGGCGAAGCTGCCGTCAGCATGGTTGACGCGCCGGCTCATGGTCACGATCCACTGGCCGGTGGTGCGGCTGCGCATGGGCTTGCCGATGTAGGCCTGGTCGGTGCGCACGCGCTGGTGATGCAGGAAGTAGTCATCCTGGATGTAGCGATGTTCCAGCGTGGACTGCGAGGAGCCGATGGCCAGGCCCTCTTCGTCGAAGACCGTCAGGCTGGCCAGCTGCGGCACGGCCGCAACAGAGGCCACCATGAAGTCGTGGGTACGCTGGCGCCCGGCTACGCCGGGGCCGTCATATTCCATGTGCTCCTGGATGCCCAGCAGCACCACGTCGATCTCCTTGAAGGACTGGTCGGCATGCTGGGTCAAGGCCAGGGCCATGTTGGAGGCGTTGCGGATGGCCTCGTCGCCGGCGACCTCATAGGCCCGCCAGGCCGACCAGGCCTCCAGCACCACGATGATGAGACAGACCACGACCACGAACAGCTTGGCTGTCCTGGATGCACGCTGAATTCTTTGTCCTGGCATGTTGTCGCTTTCCCCCGGAAACGGCTTCGCCCCCCGGCGCCTTTGTTGCCCTGTTGCATTGTTGTGTCAGCTCTTGGGCGCGTCTATCAGGGATGTCCTGAACTTGTGTGGAGATTAACAGATTCCCCCCTCGCAAGGGCAAGCCCGAGCCCGGTCTATCACTAGTGCCGGGGTCGTTGCCTGCCGGTATCGCGCGTCCTTTTCGTTTCAGTCGTAACGGCGGCTGAACAGGATGTTGAGGCCATTGATGGTCCCCGCCCGCGCCACCACCGACCAGCGCCGCGAGATCTGCCAGGTGGCCTTGGCCACGCTGGCGGCACCTTGCAGGCTTTGTTCATAGCCCAGCGTGATCTTCTCGGTGATCGCCTTGCCCAGGTTGACCACCTGTTCATCGGTGAGCCCCGATTCGCTGGAGCCGATGCTGAACTGGTCCAGCCCGAAATCCTTGGCGATGCGCTTGCCGCCCATGTTGCCTACCAGCGCCAGGGCCTGGCTGCTGGCAGAGCGCTGGCCGATGCTGGAATTGTCGGTGCCGTGGCCGAACATCATCCAGGACAGCTTTTCGTCATCCGGCACATTGGGTTCGGACACCAGTTGCACGCGTGGCTGGTTGGCGTTCCCAGTCACCGATACCCCGGCTTCGACATCCTGGTTGCGCCGCATGGCCAGGATGTTGATGTTGGGATTGGCAATCGGCCCCTGGAAGTTGATGATGCCGCGCTCGATATTGAGCTTTGTGCCAAAAGCTTCATAGCTGCCTTCGGCGACGTTGATGGTGCCGGTTGCGCGCAGCGGGGAGAGCGGTTCGCTGCGAACGTTCATATCGCCGCGCAAAAGCAGGTCAGCGCCACTGCCACGGAAGCGGAAGTCATTGCCCAGATCGAGTGCCAGGTTGATGACCGGGGCGAACTTGCTGGCCGGCTTTTCGGTGGCCGCTTCCAGTTTCTGTTGCGAGGAGGCTGCCGCGCCCACACGGTTCTTGCCGCTGCGGCTGACGATGACCACGTCATCGCCCAGCTTGGGCGCGCTGCTCTTGGGCAGGTCGAAGAGGGCCCGATCCACGGTGAACTTGCCATCCACGCGCAACTGCTCGTTGACGTTGCTGATCTTGCCTTCCCCGGAGAGCATCAGCTGGCGGTCGGGGCTGGCGAACAGTTCCAGGTGGTCGGCGGTGAGGGTGGCGTTGAGGTCGGGATTGTCGTTGCCCAGCTGGATCTTGCCACCGGCGCGCAGGGTGCCGCGTCCGCCGTGGAATTCGATCTGGCGCAGATCGATCACGTTGCTGTCCATGACGATGCGCACGACGCCTTCCTTCAACTGGATGCCCTGGTCGAATTCGGTCACGGCCAGGTTGTCGCCATTGATGGCCCCGGAAAGACGCGGTTGCGCCAGCGTGCCAGCGGCGGTGAGCGTGGCGGCCAGCTTGCCGTTGAGGCTCACTTGCGGGCCGATCAGGTCGCCCACGCGCTTGAGTTCGGGCACATCGAGATTGGCCTTCAGGTTCAGCGGTGACTCGGCGGCCAGCGCCAGCAGCGCGTCTACCCGGCGCAGTCCGATGTCCCCGCCGAGCGCAAGCGTCCCGATGCGGGCGGCGTTGACGCGGCCGCTCACGTTCATCCGTTCGCCCTGGAACTGGCTGCGCAGCTGCAGTTCGGACAGGCCCAGCGCCGCTTCACCGACGCTGGTGGTCACCCGCACATCGCCCGACTTGCGCGCAATCTGCAGGAAGCCGCTGGCGGTTTCGGCCAGGCTGAAGTCCCAGTCGCTGTCGAGCACCAGGTCGGTCTTGACCGGTGGCGGCGTGCCGGTGAACTGCTGCACCAGTTCCAGCACCCGGCCTACGTCCAGCGCGCGCACCTGGCCGGCCGAAGCGAGGCGGCCCTGGCGATAGGACAGCCGTTTCAGGTCGAGGGCCATGCGGTCGATCTCGATGCGGGTGCTGCCGGCCTCGACGCCATCGGCCGACGCTTCCAGCGCAAGCGGGCTGGCCATGGTAATGCGCGGCAAGCCCTGGTTGCTGAGCTGGTCAAGGCTGCCGGCCCAGCCATAGTTGCCGCGGGTTTTTTCGGTGACCTTGCCACGGGCGGCCAGGTTCAGGTCCAGGACCTGGTCGGCGACCTTGCCCTTGGCTTGCAGGGCCAGCGTGTGGCTGGCATAGGTGCCATCGAGTTTGAGTCCCAGGCGTGCCAGTTCGGCTTGCGGGCCGCTGTAGCCATCGCCCTCCAGGGTCAGGGCCAGGCGGTTGTCCGGCGAGGCCACGCCAGCGGCCAGGTTGCTGTGCAACTCGCTCTGGCCGGACAGGTGATGCAGCTTGTGCGGGCCGAAGGCCAGTTGCTCGGCCTGAAAGCTGGCCAGCAGGTTGGGACGCTCACGCGTGCCGCTGAGGATGCCATCCACGCGCAACAGGCCCGCCAGTCCATAGCCCAGGCGCGCCAGTTGCGGCGCGTCGACCTTGAGCTTGAGCTTGTCGCGGGCGGCGCCGAAGCTGCCGTCCAGGTCCAGCGTATTGCCGGCGACCTGCACATTGGCGCGGCTGGGCAAGAGGCGCATGCCGGCCAGGTTGATGTCGCCCTGGCCGCTCATGGGCAGGGCATCGTAGGTGCTGTCGTGGATGCGGAAACCCAGCTTGAGTTTCAGTTCGGGCGAGAGTGCACCGGCCGCATTGAAATCCATGTTGATGCGCGCCGGGATGGGCTTGGAGACCGCTGCAGCAGCGCGCTTGCGGCCTTTGGCTGGCGTTGCCGGTGGCGGTGTCACGGCTTGCAGCACGGCGGTCGGATCGAAGTCCACCAGCCGCCCCTTGAGGGCGTACTCCATGGCATCCACGGTCTGCAGCGTGCCGGAGGTTTCCAGGCGCGACTTGCCGGCGGTCAGCGAGGCCTCCCGCAGCTGCACGCGGTCCTTTTCGATCACGCTGTCGAGGTGCAGCTTCAGGGTGCTGTCCTGCAGGCTCAGCAGGAGTTGCTGGGCGTCGGGAGCGAGCGTGACCTCCACCGGGCCCGAGAGCCGGGTCGGGCGTACCTGGTGGTGCAGCTGGTTCAGGTCGAGCTCGCTGACCTGCAGCTTGAATTGCCCGGACAGCGCTTCCTGCTTGCCGGGTTCGCTGCTGCCGGGCCGGAACTGGCCGCTGCCTTCGATACGCCCCTGCTGCGGCAGCCGGATGTCCAGCCGCGTCAGGGTTTGCTGCTGCAAGTCCATTGTCAGGTCGGCGCTGGCCGAGAGCAGCGGCAGGCGTTGCTGGTCGAGGCTGCCGGGACGGGCATTGGCGATCTCGATACGGCCGGCCACTTGCAACGGTGCGTCGGCGGCCAGGCCAGCCGGGGGCGCCAGGTCGGCCCGCAGGTTCAGGTCGGCGGCCGGTGCGGCGGCATTGAAGGCTTGCGGATTGATGTGTTGCAGGTCCACCTTGGCGCGCTTGAGCGGCACGCTGGCAAAGGGCGTGGCGACGACGTCGGCATGGCCCTTGAGCTTGTCGCCGCTGGCGGTGAGGGCGATGCCCAGTTCCTGCAGCGAGCCCGACAGCTGCGCAGCCAGCTGGTATTGCTCCTTGTCCTGGCCGTATTGGTAGGCGCCGGCCAACTCCAGCCCGCCGCCGATGGCGAAGGGCTGCTTGCCGTTCAGGTGCAGCAGGGCAGTGGCGTCGCCAAAAGGCGTGGTGAGGCTGTCGAGCACCAGCGTGTGCTGCACGCCGTCGGAGTTGCCGTGCAATTTCAGCTTGGAGAGTTCGGTGGTGGACGTGCCTTGGGTCAGGCTGAGGCTGGCCAGGCTGATCTCGCCGATGTCCAGCGCCAGCGGGATCTCCAGTGAGTCCGGCATGCTGCTCGGTTCGGACGGCGAGGGTTGCTGGTTCAGGCGCACCTTGCCCACGCGCAGGTAATCGAGACTGAAGCGGCGTTGCAGCAGCGCCAGATGCCAGCGCGCATCCACGCTGTCGATGTCGAGGATGCGCTTCTCACCCTGGTAGTGCAGGTCGCGCAAGCGCAGGCCATCGGCGATGGTACCGCCCAGCAGCTGGCCAGAGAGCTTGCCCTCCAGGGTCTTGACGGCAGTATTCCAGACCAGGCGTGCACCGCTCTCGGTCTGGGTGGCATACAGGGCGGCACCAGCGGCTGCCAGCACCAGCACGGCCACGGTACCACCGCTCCACGCGGCAATGCGGCGGCCACGGCTGGCGCGACGGCGCGGCGGCGGTGCGGAAGGGGCTTGCTGCGGATCGTGTTGCGGTTCGCTCATGCTGGGTGGTGATTCGAATTCAGTTCATGGTGAGGCGGCCGGGTCCGGGCTACGCTAGAAGGCGATGCCCAGCGAGATGTGCGGCCGGATCTGGCGCTTCTGGATGCCATAGGCCAGGTCCAGGTTGAGCGTGCCGACCGGACTGCGCCAGCGCGCGCCGGTACCGACGCCGTGATAGAAGGTCTTGTTGTTCCAGTTGTCGGCCGCCGCACCCATGTCGTAAAACACTGCCGCACCCCAGTTCTCACTGAACCAGCGCTGGTATTCGGAACTGCCCACGGCCAGGTACTTGGTCGGATAGACGGTGCCGTTCTGCTCATTGCCGATGCTCTGGTAGCTGTAGCCGCGAACCGAGTCATTGCCGCCGGTACGGAACAGCAGCGAGGGCGGCACCGCGCCCGCACGGCCTGCGGTGAAGACCCCGCCCAGTTCGGCGCGCAGCACCACGATGTCGCGCCGGCCGACCGGGACGAACTGCTTGAAGCGGCCATACAGCCGCGAGAAACTCTGGTCAGTCAGCAAGCCCTTGAGCGCGAAGCCGGCTTCCAGCGTCAGCAGGTTGCCTTTACGCGGGAAGATCGGATCATCGACATTGCGGCGCGACCACGCGAAGCCCGGCACCAGGGCACGGTGCTTGCCGGGGGTGACGATGGTGTTGGCGGGCAGGGTGCTGCCGTCTTCCTGGCTCAGTTCGTCGCGGTAGTAGGTGAGCGAGTAGGTGGTGTCGTAGTTCTCGCTGTTGCGCGCACGCTTGAAGCCGACCTGCTGGCTGCGCAGGTCGATGCCTTCGAGCTTGGTGCGGTCGTAGGAGCTGTTGATGCTGTTGACGAAGGCTTTGTCATCCGGCGGCATGGCCAGCGACAGCACGCCATATTGCCGCTTCTGTTCCAGCCGCAATTGGCTGTCGAAGACGTAGGCCTTGTTGAATACGTTGTAGTGCGAATAGCGGCCTTCGACCTGGGCGCCGGTATCGGTACTGTAGCCCACCCCGGCGCGGATGCGCTGGGCCGGGAATTCGGTGACCTGCACCTTCACCGGCGTTTGCTCCGGGTGCGCCGGATCGTCATCGATGGCCACGATGGCATTGGAAAAATACGGCGTATTCTGGATCTGCCGCTGCAGGGCCAGCAGGCGGTTGACATCATAGGGCTCACCCACGGCGAGCGGATTGACGTTGCGGATGATGCTTTCCGGATAGCGCCGCGTGCCGGTGATCTGCAATGCCCCCAATGTGAAAGCCGGGCCGCTGTCGTAGCGCACGGCCAGGTCGGCCTGGTGTTCGTCCGGATCGACGCGCGCCTCGGAGCTGGCGATGCGGGCGGCGGCGTATTTCTTTTGCTGCAGTTTCTCCAGGCCGGCGTTCTTTGCACGGTTCCAGTCTTCCTGGCGGAAGGCCTGGCCCACCGGCAGCGACCAATCCTCGCGAATGCGCGCCACCGTGGCCTGGTCGTCCTGCGCGGCCACGCCCGTGACGCTGATGTCGGCCTTGCTGATGTCGGTACGCGGGCCGGGGTCCACGCTGATGGTGATGCGGCGCACAGCCTGCTTGCCTTCGGCCGCGCCCTCCGTTTGTTCACTGACCTTGGTGAGCGGTGTGAAATAACCTTCCGTGGAGGTCAGTTCGCGCACTTGGTCGCCGGCGGTATCCATCATGAACTTGAGTTGTTCATCGCTGATGTCGTCGCGGTCCTGGTAGCGCGAGATATCCAGGAAATCCTTCAGCAGCGACTGCACCGGCTTGGGTGCGTCGATCTGTACCTTGTAGGCGGCATGGGCGGTGTCGGCGGCACAAAAGAAAAAGGCGATGGCCAGGCTGCGGGTCCAAGTCATTGATTCACTGCATCATCGGTTGTCGGTTGAGGCGGCCGGCCTGACGCGCCGCAGGGCAAGTCGGGTAGGATGAGGGCTGGCGGCGCACGCCACCCTGGCCTGACCCGCGCGCAGCGCGGATAGTTCCTGGCCGGGGCAGGTGGCGAGAGCTTCATTTCCAGGTCGTCCCGGATGTCATCTGCTGAGCGTAGTCCTCGCTGGCCGCATGCATCATTGCCTCATGGTGGGCCGGCTTGCGCTCCACCTTGTTCATTCCGCTATTGTAATGCCCCGGCACGACTTGCCGTATGGGCAATCTGGCAGCAAACCGAAGGAGAATTCAGTGAGTAGTACCGCGATGGTGAGTATTGATGCGTATTCCGGCAAGGCGACCTGCGAGCGCCTGCTGTGGGTACACCGATGGACCGACAAGCTGTTGAGCTTTCGCACCACGCGCCCTGCGGGCTATCGCTTCACGGCCGGCCAGTTCGCGCGCCTCGGGCTGGAGATCGATGGCGAGGTGGTCTCGCGTGCCTATTCGATCACCTCGGCCGAAGGGGACGATTACCTGGAGTACTACGCCATCATCGTCCCGGAAGGAAAATTCACATCCCGCCTGAGCCAGCTCCAGCCGGGCGATGCCGTCTGGGTGGAAAAACTGAGCTATGGCTTCATGACCGCCGATCGCTTCGTCGATGGGGAGCAAGTCTGGATGCTGGCCACCGGGACCGGGCTGGGACCCTACATTTCCATCCTGCAGCAGCCCGAGGTGTGGCAGCGCTTCACGGACCTGGTGGTGGTACATGGCGTGCGCCAGTGCGAGGAACTGGCCTACGCCGAGACCTTCTCCCACCTTCAGCAACACGCCCGGGAGCAGGGCTGGCCGGCGCGCCTGCATCTGCTGCGCTGCGTGACGCGGCAGGCCGACCTGCCCGTCGAACCCGGCTGGCTCGGGGGACGCATCACGACCTTGCTCAAGGATGGCCGCCTCGAACAGGCCTGCGGCCTCACCCTGAGTCCGGAGCACAGCCGCGTCATGGCCTGCGGCAATCCCGAGATGGTCACCGAGGTACGCGAGTTGCTGCGCGAACGCGGCATGACACCTCTGCGGCGCACCGGCGGTGGACAGTTCGTGACCGAGGATTATTGGTGAGGATGTGATGGGGGCCAAGCGGAGTGCGCGCTTGCGAAATTCGCGGGAACTTCACAAGATATCGAGTCGGGGTGCAAATTATTTTTAGATATCGCCACTAAATGCCGTGGATCGAATTTCTTCTATTGACACCTCGAATTAATTCGATTTTTTGCAGGAAAAACGCAGTTTTCTTTCTATTTTCTCCAGATTTTCTCTATCTCCTAGGGGTGGAAGTTTTTGCGATGCCGTTGCGGCATTGCCCGAGGCAGGGAGACGACATCGATGCATTCAAATCGAGGGCCGCAAGTCGAGGCAAACCAGGGGAGGATGAGTGCGGGCAATGCCATCGCGCAATCGCCACCTGTCAGTCAATTGAACCATTTGGGGGTAGCATGAATTTGAAGAAAGTCCTGCACGTTGCCATAGCCGATGATCACCCCATCGTGCTGGGAGCGCTTCGGGGTGAGCTGGCGCGCCTGCCGGAAATCCGCATCGACCTGGAGGTCGAGAATGGCGATGCGTTGATCAGTGCCTTGAAGCGCTCGCCCTGCGAAATCGTCATCACCGATTTCGCCATGCCAGCCGATGACAGCGATGAATCGGATGGCTTTGCGCTGGTCAAGCGGCTCAAGACCGAGCATCCGTCGACCAAGGTGATCGTCTACACCGCCATGAACAATGGCGCCGTGATCCGGCGCTTGTATCGCATGGGCGTGTTCGCCGTGATCAACAAGCGTGAAAAGACCGACGAACTGATCAACGCCTGCCTGGCGACCCAAAGCAGCAAGCAGCTGTATTTCCCGGTCTCGCTGCGTGGCGAGCTGGAGATGAGCTGGGCCCAGGGTGAAGGTTTCGGACTGGTGCGCGAGCTGACCCAGAGCGAACTGGAAGTGGTGCGCCTGTTCGTGGAAGGGCAGTCTTTGGGCGAAATCTGCGTGCGCCTCTCGCGTACGCCCAGCACCATCAGCACCCACAAGAACAACGCCATGCGCAAGCTGGGCCTGAGTACGGATGCGGAACTGATCAAGTATGCGTATTCGACGGGGATGATCAACTGAGGCTAGCCGCCTCCCGGCACCGCACGGGTGCCGGCGTGGCAGCAGCCGGACGCAAAGGCGGCGCGCCAAAACAAAAAGCCCGGTCACCAGGACCGGGCTTTTTGCATGAATCTTTGGGGTGGCTGATGGGACTCGAACCCACGACGACAGGAATCACAATCCTGTTGTTGAACATAAGAAAATCAACAACTTGGCCGATATTGCGGGAACATACGCATTCGGCAAAACCGCATACTGCCGCGCTTGTTTACGGCATGTTCCCGGAAAATCAGCCCTTAATCGGCGTGGCCTTGGATCGCTTCACGGTGCGCCGATCGTAGACCTTCGCTACCATTCTGCCGTCGGCGTGTCCGCTGGCCTGACCGGTGCGCGTGGTCTCATCGTTGGAGTCCAGGCGGTCTGTGATCGACGTAGGCCGCATGTTGGCCAGCGTGAACCGCTCGAACGTCTTGCCTTCCTCCTTGGCCAGTTCCTCGCAGTAGACCATCAGGCGTGTCCAGATCGTGTTCCAGCCGCTGCGGGTGTATGGCTGGCCTTCGGCATTGCCGAAAAGGTAGATGCTTGCGGTGCGCTGCAGCGTCTTGGCCTCATCAATCACTGCGCGCAACTCCGGAGACCACTCGATCAGCTTGTGTTTCTGGGCCTGGCCTGCCTTGCGTTTGCCCACGGCGATGCGCAGCCCTTCCGGCGACTCGCTCTGCCGCGTCAGCATGCGCATCTCGGTAGGCCGGCTGACGGTCAGGTAGGCGGCCATGACGCACAGCGCGCAGACCAGATAACTACCGCCCCGGCGACGAGCCTCTGCTATAGCAAACTCCACGTGAGACCACTCCACGAACTTGGTGCTGGGCCGAGTCTTGTTGTAGCGGATGTCGCGGCATGGGTTCACTTCCAGCTGGCCCAGGCGGCGCCCATATTCCAGAATCGCCGACAGCAGGGCGATTTCCTTGTTGGCCTTGGCCGGTGCCCCCTGCGCGGCGCGCGCGGCCAGGTAGCCATAGACATCCTTGGGGCGGATGTCCTGCGGCGCCATCAAGCCGAACACCTTCTCCAGGTTCTTCTTCTCGCGCTTGTTCTCGATCAGCGTTCCTTCGGCCTTCCGGTCCTCGCTATCGCGCGGCATCTTGTCCTGCCAGCGGAAATAGGCGGTGATGAGCGCGCCAACGGTGCCGGGCGCAGCCGCATGCCCATTCAGGATTTCGGCTCGGCCAATGGCATCCTTGCGCACGGCGGCCACCTCAGCGGCATTGTTGGCGCGCGCGGTGAGGCTGAACGCCAGCTTGCCGCCTGGCAGCTTGTAGAAGTAGCGGACCTTGAACTTTCCCTTGGTCACATACAGGCGGAACGGCAGGCCGTCCGGAGTCTTGCGGCGGCCGATCATGCCAGCAGCGCCGCGAAGTTCGGCTCGACGCGTTGCTCGGCCTGCGCCACATCCACAGAAGCGCCAGCCAGGCGCGCATCGTGATAGGCACGCGATACCAATGGAAAACCAACGCGGTTGCATTCGTATGGCCAATTATTACGATCCAGCCAGCGGCGCATGCATGCTTTGCTACCTGGCAGACATCCTACAAGTGCAGCCACCTCATGCGCGTCCAAGTAATTACTTTTCATCATCATCTCCCGGCCACCGCTTCCTCTCCCTTGCGCTCCTGCGGTCGTCTCGTCGGGGGGGCGGCGGGTCATGATTGCTCCCTGATGTAGTCGGCGACCGCTTCAGCGGCATTGAGGCCACGCTCGGCGGCTTGCAGGCCGATTGTCACCAGTTCTGGCGAGTAGCCCATCAGGCCATGCTTGTCTTCAATCCGAAGCATGTCTTGCAAAGCCTTCTGGTCTTCGTTGCAATAGATCAGGGCGCGTTTCCAGTCTGCAAAGTCACTCATGCGATCCTCCTGAATTCCACCACCCACACCCATGGATTGGCCTGCCAGCTGTCGGGGCCATTTATGGATTCCCACATGGCCTGCCAGGCGCTGCGGATGCTGGAGAACTTGTTTCCGTTTTTTTGTACCTCGGCCGCCCAGACGCGGGTGCCTTCGTCTTCAGCGTCGAAATCGCTTATGTCCTGCAGGCGCTCTACGCGCACACCAGTGATTTCCAGCAGGATGCGAGAGGCCGCACGCGGCATGTGGATAGATGGATGCCAGAGGGATCGCGGCTCACCTCCACCATCATCATCGCCAGCCCATTCATGCGATCCGTCTGCCGCATAGATCACATGACCGCTGTAGTAGCCTCTACCAAACGGCAATTCATGGATCTTTGTGGCTGGTCGATCAGGTGTCCAGTCGATCATAGCGCCGTCATCGTCCCAGGTGTGGCTGACAACGCCCCAAGTCTCGCGGACCCACAAGCGATCACCAGGACGGCCATATGGGCAGGCGCGCTCAATGACATGCTGCGGTTCGCGTTCCAGCACCAGTGCGCCCGGCGTGTAGACATTGCCCAGATCGGGGTGACGCACATCCTTTGCGATGCGCCTGGTCTGCGTCTTGTCGCCCGATAGGATGGCACGGACCATCGGCGCGGAAAACAAAATCGGGCGCTCTTTCACTGCTGTGCTCATTCTTCCTTCTCCTTGACTATGCGGTAGGCGATGATGTCGTCAGTATCGCCAGAATGTTTCCAGCGATATATGCAGGCTTCGTAACTTTCGCCTTCAGGAGTTTCATAGCCATCACGACCGCGGATGCGGACCTTGGCTGCAGGGAAAATGGGACACGCGCCGCCGTTCCATTGAATCCAGCCGTCAGCGTCAGGCGCGGTTGCCTCGCGCCGCTTGATCTCATCGTCCAGATACCAGCGGGCCTTCTTCAGGTCTTCCAGCGCTGCGCCTTTTCCGTCAGCGCGCCACAGGTACTTGATGACGTTGCCCAGGTTGAAGGACATGTGGCGCGTGATCTGAATGCACTCCACGCCGGACGGGTGTGATGTGTAGTGCTTCGGATTGTTGACGTTGTCAGACACGTTCATCCCTCCTTATTCGCCGGTGCTGCGGCATATCCAGGCATTTCCTGAAAATGAGTTACCCGATAGCCGTATTCTTCGATTGAATGATGGACATCTTGGTAAAACCAATGCTCATCACCATCAAGTGAATAGCCAATTGTGATAGATGGAAGCGTTCCATCCCCGCAATCTTTTTGCAGCAAATACCGTTTTCCATGTTCGCGTTTGCACTGCTCAATCGGCAACCATCCAGGCACCACAACGTTCCCCTCTGGGATGGCGCGGGAGAGGATCGTGCGGGCAAATTCGATCAGCTTCGAATCCATCGGATGGATATCCGGATAGAAGAAGTTTTCCGGGAGCAAAGCTAGAATCTCTTGGTCGGTCATGATGGTGTCCTTATGGTTTTCAATCACCGCGAATGCTTTTGGCAAACATAGGATTTTGCGGCTTGGCGTTTCCAGCCTCAATCTTGTCTCTCAGCTGTTGCGCAGCTTCTGCCAAACGGTTGTATGCCTCAATAGTGCCAAGTTGCGTTTCAAGCGAATTGATTGCGCCAAGCAAACCGTAATCGCATGGGCGCATGATTCGTTTGGGCTGTTCAATTTCCATACGCCCAGCTACATTCGGCCATGGCTTTACGTTGTCATTCATTTCAACTCCGGATTCTTTTCCATGTCAGAAAGTAATCTACTTCTAGACAATCCGAAATTACATTCCGGCATGTCGTCCAGCATCGCGTCCATTTCATCCCAGCCCATCCACGCGCAGACTGCGCCTAGGTGTTCCACCGCTTTCCACCCTTCATCTACGTTACTTCCCATCCACCGTCTTAATTTCACGTATCGAATACTGTTTTGCTTTGTTGATTCCAGCTCATTGAGCAGCGCAATATCCACCTTTGCAGCTTCGCCACAAGCTCCTTCTTTGCGCCAATGCTCTGCTCGTTGTATGGCGGTGGTGGGGGTCATGGCGCGCCTCCTTCTTCCGCCTTGGGGTTCAAAATTGAGACTTCTTCCGGCTGAACCTTCTTCCATGGCAGCGCATAGGGGCGCTTCTGGGTGTCGCAGCCGGGCCAGGTTTCGTAAGAGCAGCCAGTCTGCAGGGGCGGCTCGTAGCCGCATGCGCGCGCAGCTCTGGTGAGTTCGCCGGCCATGTTCATGGCTTCGTGGATCACGGCTTTAACATCGCCATCAGGCCGTAGCTCCTCGGATTGCGTGAAGGCCTTCATGAGGCGGTTGATGATTGCGAAGCCTTGATCAAATACAGCTTTACGGAAGATTGCCCGCAATTCGTCAGGTGCTGACTGCACTTCCTCTGCTGGCTTGGCGCGACGGTTCCAATCCAAGACCATTGACGGCGATCCTCCAAAGTCGTATTCCCATGCTTCAAAAAAGCAGCTATTTACCGAGTGTTGAAAGTAGCCGTCCGAGATTTCTTTCAGATGCTCCCCGCAAAAAGGGCATGGCTCAAGCTTGATCGCGCTCACGATTTCCCTCCTTCTTCTGCTGGCTGGCCGAGTGCGGCGCGAAACTCGTCCAGTTGCTTGTTGCGCGCCAGCAGGCACAGTTCGTCAATCTGATCAATGGAGTAGCCCAGCATGAGCAGGGAAATTTCAAGGGCTGCACGATAGCCAAACCGGTGCCCGGCCAGCTTGCAGCACTCCTTTGCGCCCTCGATGGTTGCTAACTCGGCGCGTGTCTGTCCGGAATTCATTGCGCACCACCCTCCCGCTCATCCGCCACCGGCTGCGCCACCGCTGGCGAGCCAATAAGGGCGCGAAACAATTTCTCAATGCGCGACATTTCTTCGTTATAGTCATCTTCGCTAACATGCTCACTTTCCCACAGCTTTACGATATCGCGGGCTGCTTGCACGATTTCCGGCAACGCATCTTCAGGCACCGGCCCTGCTGGTAGCGCGAGCTGGGAGGCGAGTACAGCGCGCCCGAAGGCTATGGCGCCTGCATCGCTCAGATTTCCGAGAGATACATTTTTCGGCTCTGCGCCCAGCTTTGTGCGAATCGCAAGGAAATGTTCATCCGGCAGCGCCTGCCCTTGCGGCGCCAGTGCGCGCTCTGCTAGGGCGAGCAAGGAGAGGATGGTGGCGCCATCGATGGAAGCCCGCAGCTTTTCTTGCGCACGCTCCAGAATTGCACGCAACCCTTCCTTGTCGCCACAATAAACGCCAGTTGGATCGGCAGCCTTGGCCAGCCGCTTCAATTCCTCAATCTTGTCTCGTGTCATGGTCATTGTTGGCTCTCTTTCTTGATCTTGCTTTCCACCCAGGCACGCATGTATTTCCATCGTTGGGCGGCAGCATCCTTCTTTGGCATACGGATGGTCATGCTGTGCTTGCCATATTCAGGCCAGTATGGGCGCACCGGCCCGAAAATCGGCACCTCGACAAATTCCCAGTCGTCAAATCCCTCGTCGTTCTCGTAGACGATTTCCTGCGCCATGCACGGCGCGATGCCGAACGCAGCGGCAACCTGGTCGAAATTGTCAGGGTCCAATCGCTCCAGATTGATGCCGCGCGCCGCGCCTAGTACGCCAAGAGTGCAAAACTCACCATCCGCTTGCAGCTCGTGCGCGATCAGGCGCTTGTCGGGCATGGCATCCAGGCTGGCGGCCAGTTCGCGTAGCATGGTCTGGCCGCGCTTGCCGCGCAGGGCACTCGCTACTCGGCCACGCCACCGGCCTAGTTCCAGCGGGTCGTCTCCGTCGTCTTCCACGTATCCGCTGCGACTCATTTATTCTCTCCCTTCCCAATTACCTCCAGGGAGGACGCGCGCACGTAACGCACATCGCTTTCACCTTGAGGAATACGGCACCAGGTCACATCCTCATATTCGCTGTAGTGGCCCAGCGGTTCATCGCCAGCTTGCAGCCAGATTTCAGCGGGCCATGTTGCAAGGATCGGATCATCCTTGCCTGCTTCTGAGGGAGTGGGGGATAGGGCGCGGATAGCAGCGTTGTGCGCTTTAACGAATAAATACACCTCCCGACCCAATCCGGTAGCGATCTCATTGCCGTTTTCGTCCACTGCCCTGATAACACCATCCACGCGATCAACCTTCCACAGCGGGAGTTCCAGCCCTGCTGCGCGCCCTTGGGTGAAAGTGCCGGCAGCATTCAGCGCGGCGCAGATCAGCGCAACCGCATTGTCTTCGGTGCTGTCGTGGCTAAATGCTTCCAGTGCCTCATGTACCTCCGGTATGTCGCAGATGCGCTGCGCTTCAGGCCAGGCGATGTGGGTGCTCATTTCTTTTCCTTCGCAACGAGTGCCTTCTTGTCGATGCAGATCATGTCGCCATTGGACTTCACCATGGCGCCGCCGTTTTGCTCGCACGCTTTGATTTCGGGGCGGCTAAATGCGATGTAGATCACGAGGAAAATCAAGCCGACAATGACGCCACCAAAAAGGAATCCATCGCCCACATCATCCGAGTCAATCATTTCTTCACCTCATTGATTTGAATAGCCGCCACCTTGGCGGCCAGGTCCTGCGGCAGTCCCAGCGCAAGCACGCGCTCGCGCATGATGTCCGCACCTTGCTGCAGACCGAGCTTCACGCCTTCGCGGTTCGCCTGCAGGATCTTTTGCACTTCTGTTGCCATGGGGGCTCCTATGAATTCGTGCTGGCCTTTTACGTCGCCAGCGCGGACGGCACGTGGATTACACACTCGGCATGCCCGAGGACTGTTCGTGGACATTTAATGGGTCCGTCTTGAACAGAAAAGTCATCCAGACCCAGAAAGAGCACTCATGGAATGCGCTTTCTGGGTGATCGACTATTACCGGCGGTCGATCAGCGCGAAGCCAGCGGGGGACTGGCACGGGGGGATTACGCTGCCTTATTGAAGAGGTCTTCAGCCTTTTGCGGCTCCGGCCCATTCAGCTGCATGTTGATGTCCTGCTTTTGCTTGGCCGCCAGCGCGCCAACGTCCTTTGGATCCGGATGGCAGTTGATGTTGAACTTGATCTGCACCACGGCGCCTTCCATCGGCGTGATCTCGATCTCACGCACCTTGCAGTCAACCAGCTTGAGGTTGCTCTCGCCGCCCAGGCCATGGTCGACCACAGCGGTGTAGCCCTCGCTCTCGTAGTCCCAGCTGAACGGACCCATGCGCGGATGCTTGATCATGCACAGCGAGTCGGGATCGGTGGCGAGGTCGGCGCGCTCTTCTTCGGTCGGCTTGCGGTACATCGATTCCAGCAGGCCAGCGCCGAACGCCTTCAGGATGGTGTTGGGCAGAACGGCTTGGCAGGTCAGCACGACGCCAAGCTTCAGCTCCTGGCCGTGGTTTTCCATCGGGGTCGATACCTTGTTCAGTTTCACGGGCTGCGCGACGAATTCAAACATGGGTGGTGCTCCTTTCTGTGTAAGCAAGATACGGCTTGCGAATCAGGTCATGGCAGCGTTTTTGCGCCACCGGGTTGGTGTCTACCTCGGCGCGGCTTTCAACGTCGCACAGGGCTCGTACAACGCGCGTAGCCGTATGCTCGTCGGGTACGCGCAGGAACTGCTGGAACTGCTCTTCGCGGCAGCGGAGGGCGAGCCATGTGCTCAGGCGCATTCGACCGCCTTTCTAGCCCACCCACGCTGTAGTTTTTCGCAATCAACCAGGCGCTGCTCTAGGTCGTCGCTGTTCACGTTCCGTTGCGTGAAATCGGTTGTGAATCCGTTGCCAATGCGAAGACGTGCCATCAACTCAGAAGCCAGCTTTTTGTTTTTGCTACTGGCATCGCGCACGCGCAGCGCATAGTTTTGTGCGCTTGATTTGTATGGGTAGAACACCAGCCGTACATCGTTTCGAATGAATGTGAATGCCTCATAGTCAGCACTGCTCCATTCAAGACGGCCATTAAATGGCTCAAGGACTTTTGCAGCGATCTTGAATTCAAACTGGAAAACCTTTCCGTACTTGCCGGCGCGCGGATCTTTCATGCGTCCTCCCGCAGCTTTTGCTCGTACTCGTCCACCAGGGTCTTGAACTCCAGCAGATCAGCCTCCAGCGCCTCGATGTATGCCTCGTCGCGCTCGACTCGGCGGCGCCACAATTGCTTTCCGGTGGGCGTGAGCGCCGGGCAATACATGCAGAAGTCCCACCACTTCCGGCCGGTCAACCAAAGGCAGCCCTGCACCTGATCGGTGTACTTGCTCCAGTCGTCGCCAAGCCAGATGCGGCGGATCTCTTCCGGGGAGATCAGGCACTTGTACTCGGCGCCGCCGTCTTCACCGATTAGGCCATCAGCGCTGCCGCCGAAGAGGCGGTCATCGGTGGCCACGAAGCCGCACGGCTCGACCAGCAGGCCGGTCTGTACCTCGTGCTCCATGCGCGCCTCGGGCTCCATCTCATGGCCGCGCCGCATGGCATAGGTCTCGAAGCCCTCATCCAGTGGCGCTCCGCTGATGCGCTCGACGGCCAGGCGAAATGCGTAATCCTTGGCTGCGTCCGAGTAATCGCCAACCTTCTCGCCGTCCAAAGCGCGCTGGATTGCTTCAGCCTTGGGCGCGGCCTTGTAGCCGGCGAACTCCATGGCCTGTTTTTGCGAGTGGCCGCCCAAGATGGCTTTAACGTAATCCTGCTGGCGCTCATCCAGGCAGTTCACCTTCGTGCGCGCAACACGGAACATGCTTGCGGTGATGACGCCGGCGCGCGCCGCATGCCATTCCTGCGTGCCTTGTTCGCAGTTGTAGACGATCATGGCCGGCTCATTCAGGAACGTAGCCATCATCACCAGCAGGCGGCTCCTGCCGCTGCGTACCGGTGTCGCCGTTCTCGATGGTGCCGGAGCCCTGCAGGTCAACACGGTGGCGCGAGATCGCATCCTTCAGGCGCTTGAAATCGGCCGGCTGATCCTTGAGCTTGGCGCAGTTATTCCGCCAGTACGCCAGCGCGTCGGCATCGCTGGTGGTACGCAGCGCCTCGACAATCATGGGCTCGACATCGACCCAATCAGCGCCGCGCTGCGGCTCGTTGAAATTGATGCCTTCGCCGCCGTCAGTGTTCAGGTGATGGATGGCCGCGTCCAGGCGCTCGGTTTTCGGCCAGAGCTTGTATGCGCGCTTGATGACGGTCTTCTTCGCCATCTCGTTGAAGTCGGTATGCCACGGGCCGGAGCCCTTCTTGCCGGACTCGGAACGACCCTTGATCGCGTTGATCTCGCTGATGCTCATGGTGGTGGTGAGGTAGTCGCCGTCGCGGGTCTTGACGACGACATAGGCGCCCACGGCCTCGCCGCGCTCCTTGTCGAACGGATCACGGTCATGCACGGGCGGCTTGTCGAAACCCTGCAGGCTGAAACGGTCATTCTGGTAGACCATCTCGGCTTGGCCCCACATGATCGAGCCGGATGTGATGGCCAGATCCAGCAGGCCCATGTAGCTGATGTCGAGGCAAATCTTGTTGCCGCGCGGGACAAGATACGCCTGCTTCTTCGCTGGGTTCAAGCTGATGCCGATGGCCGCGATGTTGGTGACTGCATCCACCACGGCCTGGCGGTTGTTCATCGCCGCCTTCATGGCGTAATCGCTGTTGCCCAGGATCTGCACAGCGAAGCCGGCTTCACGCTCAAAACTGATGCTCTTGTCTGCCAGAACGGTTGCGAACTGATCGCGTGCGCCTTGGATGTCGGAGCTGATCAGGGTCAGTGCATTGCTCATTTCTTCTCCAGATGTTGAACAGGCTGGCCGAACTCGGCGGCCGGGAATTTGTTGGCGATGCGCAGCACGAAAGGCATGTGCCGCTGGTTGATTTCGCGCAGGCGGGCTTGGCGCTCGGCGCGTTCGTTGCTGACTTGCTCGGCTGGCGCCATCACTGCAGGAGCGCCGAAGCACAGGCAGAGCAGGGCGGCGGGGAGGGCGGCTTTCATGCTTCTGGCCATACGTGGGCGACGATGGCGGCGTCAACTTCGTCGCGGCGATTCATCGGAAGCTCTGCGATCACGTGGTAGCCTGCATCAGGCTCAGTGACCACATACCGGCTGTTCCAGTCGGCCCAGGTCAGCAGGAAGCGGCGGCCGCAGTATTCGGCCTCTTCGCATTCGTCGCTTTTCTCGCGCCATTCCAGCTTCACGGACTCACCTGGCAGCGGCTTCCCCAGCATCCAGTCGATCCAGGCGAGGCGGTCGGCGCGATCCTTTTCATGTAACTGCTCAGGCATGCAGTTGTCGTATCGCCAGCCTTCCAGCGTCGGTGTGCAACCGTCAGAGCGACGACCGCCAAGAGCCTCTTTTATGTATGAGCACAGGCGCATCACGCCTTCAGATAGTTCGGGATGCGCGTAAGCCACAAAAGAAAGAGCCGGACAGATGTAGTAATTCAGCCCACTGCGGATTCTCTCCCGCGCCAACTCCAGCGCCCGCCGTTCGTCCTTGGTCAGTGCCATCACACAGCCCTCCAGCAAGCCGCCGGCCGCGCCGACGTAGGTTTCATCGTGGTCAGCGGCGAGTTCATCGCATCGGCCAGCAGCAGCAGAAACAGCACCGCGAGCACTGCAGCGATCACTGCCGAGATCAGGATGTCCAGAAAACGCTTCATGCGACCCCCAGCAGATGCAGGATGAATTCGGTGACGCTGGTGAGCGCCCAATCGCAGACGCCGTAGATGGCGAAGGCGCATGCGGCGTAGAGGGACTGGAGCATCATGCGCCCACCCCCGCATAGCTGTGCTCATCCCGCTCACGCTCGCGCTGCATCTCCCGAGCCTCTTCGCGGCGCTCAGCGGCGTACTGCTTGCCGATGCCAGCGGCGCGCATCTCGCGGTTGAAGTTGTCCAGCAGGCGCTGGCTCAGTGCGTCGGTGAGGTCGACAACCTGGCCGCCGACGTTGATCGCGATGGCCTCGGCCTCAAACTCTTCCGAGAAGCTGCAGAAAGTGCCGTACAGCTCGACCGGCAGATCGCCCACGCTGGTGACGTAGGGGATCAGCATCAGGCCATTGGGTACGGCGGGGAATTTGGCAGGTAGCGACATCGCTTTTTCTCCATCGGTTGTTTGCTGCGATGGAGACAGTATTAGGCATTCCTTATTGAGTGTCAATAGGAATGCCTAACTAAATTTTAAGGAATGCCTTTTTGGGGACGAAAAAAAACCGCCAGGCGGCGGTTATTTGTTGTTTCCCCAGAGGTGGCCGGCTAAGCCACAGTTTCTTTCCAATCCAGTGAACGTATCGTCTGCGTTGTACTTTCGCGCCCGGTATTCATCTATCGCAAATTGAACATAGGACCGACAGTTTTTGGGGAGTCCTGATTCTCCGTATGCAGGTCTATCGTTTTCATCGCGCTGGCAACCTGCGATCAAAATCATCGACACGAATATTATTTTTTTCATTCCTCGCACCAAAACCTTGTCTGGACGCCTGGTTGCCGCATGAACAGGTCTGCGGCTGTTCGACAGTTGTCTCTATTTCCTTCTAATGCAAGACCATCGCCATCGAAAACCGCAACCAAAAATCTGGCATTTGGCACTACCAGGCTGTCCCGATACAAGGAAACGCTCTTGCCGCATCCCGTCAAAAGAAAGCAAAGTGCCAGTGCAAAGCAGCGCATCACCGGCTCACGCAGTTGACCTGGTTGCCGATGGTGGTGCAGTTGGTGGTGCTGGTGGTCGGCGCGGGCATCGGAACCATGTAGGGTGCTGGCATCGGCGCGGGAGCGGGTTTGTTCAGTTGGCTCTGCAGTTGCATAAGCAGTACCTGGCGGCGCCTTTGATTTTCATCGTCTTGGCGCGCGGCATAGAGCTGGCGCACTTGCTCAAAGCCCGATTCAGTTTCACTGTTTTGCGAAATCCGAAGTCGGTTGAATTGCGCAAACGTCATTTTTCCAGCATTCATGTCTGCAGCTAAAAGTTTCGCCTTGTTCACAGACACTTGCGCGATTGCAAATGCTTCGGGCGGCAAGTCCTCTTTGAGCGTGCTGGTGTAGGTCACAAAACAGCGGTCGCGCGAATCAGCCCATTTCGCGATGAGGTCTCTTTCCTGATCCGTCGGGATCGAGTTGTCAGCCAGCATTGAAGTGCTGATTTTGGCCACCTGGCCAAGGGAAGTTTTGGCAGCGAGCGGGGCAAACTTTGGATCTGCGGCAACCTTATCCATACATTCTTTGTACTGGCTCCCACGGTATGGAACCACCTGGTTTGGCGCGCAAGCAGCCAAAACGCCAGTTGTCACTACTATGGCAAGAATCTGTTTCATCACCCCTCCCGTTCAGATATTTTCGCTTTGCTTATAGACAATTCTGCCGATCACAACGCAGCCGCCACCCCTGCAAAGCTTTCGTGGGTAGCGCCGCTGATCTGGATTGTCTGAAGAGAGCCACCAATCGCCGTTATCCCTGACAAGCCGCTTTACAACGTCTTCACCTTCGTAGTTCACCGCATAGACCTGGTTATCCTTGATCGTTTTGTCGGCGGTATTGATCACCACGATATCGTCCTCATAAAGCGTCGGCTCCATGCTTCCACCGCGCACTTTGATCGCTATGAGGTCCCCCGGAATGTATCCGTGCCGCTGCACCACATGCCGTGGCATGTAAAGCGGCGGTCCATCCTCCACTGATTTGTCCAAAGCAATTCCATTCACACCAGCTTGCAGCTGAAGCTTCACCGTCCTGATCGGCACAAACCTCGGATCCTCTTCGCCTTCCTCCAGTGCGTGAACGCGGCTGAGCTTCAGCGCATTCGGAGAGGATTCAATCTGTCCCTTCCCTGTCGCGAGCCACCAGGGGTTCACGTCAAGAAATTGGGCAGCCAACAACAGGTTGGCGCCTTCTATTTTTTTTGTGCGACCTGACAACCAGTCGGCCACCGAAGGGGCCTTAATGCCACAGGCCTTGGCAAGCCCGGACTGCGTCAGGTCTGGACGCCGCTCAAAAGCGGCCTGCAATCGTTCTGCAAGAGTATTCATTAGGGAATCCTAACGGAATTCCAATTAGGAATGCCTTGACTGCGGAATAAGGAATGCCTAACATTAGGGTGAATTCCATTTAGGGGCATTTCATGAATCAAGTTGCAAACACCGTCATTGACCGCCTCGGCGGCACCAACGCAGTCGCGCGCATCTGCGAGTGCAAGCCGCCTTCAGTTGCCGAGTGGCGCACGAACGGAATCCCCAAGGCGCGCGAACAATTCCTGCGCCTCAAGCACCCGGAAGCCTTCGAAGGTCTGGACGAGCTGGTGGAGCAGCAATGAGCCGGCGCCTGAAGACGGGGAAGGTTATTGCGCGGGTGCGCCTTCGAAATGCGAAGACCCTATACAACCGGAATCTGGCGGCTGCCAAAACAGAATTCGAGGCCCACACGATCCGGACCAACTTCGAATTCTTTCAGTTGGCTAGAGCCTCAAGAGGCCGGCCATGAATTACCGATGCGCCACGCGCTCAACCATCGTGCGCAGCAGCCGGCCGTCTTCGCCAAGCTTCTTGATGGCGTCGGCCATCTCCAGCTGGCGCTCTGCGATGTCCAGCAGCGCGCGCTGTGTGCGCCACTCCACCTCGTGCTTCGGGCTGATCGCTTCCAAGTTGGCCCGCAGCAGGGCCGTGGCGGTGAGTTCCATGGTTCGTCCTTTCAATGTGAGTCTGGTTGATCTGGACTTTATGCGCACCGCAGCAAGTGCGCACCGGAAATAAATCGAGGAATTTCCCATGACCTATCACTACGGCCAGACCAGCCAGCACGACTGCCTCTACACGGCAGCACGCTCTTACCCTGGCGGCATTGAAGCGCTGGCGCAGCGGCTCGGTATGAGCGCCAGCGTGCTGTACAAGAAGTTGAGCCCGGGCGTGGCGTCGCACTATCCCAGCTTTGAAGAGGCCACCGTCATCATGGATTTGTGCAACAGCGTCCGCGTTCCTGATGCGCTGTCGGCACTCGATGCGCAAGCCTTCCGCTTGGGCAAAATCTGCATCGACATCCCCACCACGGACGGCGGCGATATCGACGTTGAGGAAATCCAGCGCCTGGTCTTCAAGGCCGTGGCCCAGCTGGGGGACGCCGTCGCCGCTTCCACTGATGCCCTGGTGGACGGCCACCTGACCGAGCAGGAGATGCGCGTCATCGAGCCGAAGCTGCGCGCGCTGGTGCAAACCGCCACCGGCTGGCTCCAGCGCATGAAGGCCAAATCCAAGGCCGACGCCGGCAAGCTCCTGCACAAGATCATGCGCAAGAAGGAGGCGGCATGAGCGCCCAGAAGAAACGCAACAAGGCCTATCGCCCTGGCCGCTTGGCAGGCGACAACATCAAGCTGAAGATGCAGCCCTGGAAGGGCAAGGCCATCATGGACCCGCTGCTGGCCATCATTGACCAGCTGGAGCAGAACGGGACTATCGATGTCGCCAGCAACGGCGTGGCGATCTTCAAGGACGCCATCGATGGTCATTGGTACGACTCCGCTGTGGCCATCGCCGGGGTCGTAGAAGCCTTTGAAATCCACGAGCGCCGCTTCGGTGTCGACCTGCACATTGACGGCCTCCGCAAGCTCGGTAAGGCCCTGCAAATCGACATGCCGATCAACGAGCACCAGACCGCCGCGGCGCGCGTCTCGCTCCAACACATCCGCGCAGCTTCCCTGGAAATGACCGCCGGCTATGCCCGCGACCTCATCAAGGATTTCCAGATCAAGGAAGGGCTGGAACAGGTGAGGGAGGCGGCATGAATTACTACGAACGGCATCTTGGCGACTACATCAAGGACACAGTTTCCTTGTCCATGCTGGAAGACGGCGCTTACAACCGGCTGATCGACCAGGCGTACCAGACTGAGGAACCGCTGCCGCTGGACGTGAAAGAGGTCTATCGCATGGCACGCGCAACCAGCGGCCCTGAGCGCAAGGCGGTCGATTATGTGCTCGGGAAGTTCTGGACGCGTACCGATGACGGCTATGTGCAGAAGCGGATCCAGGCAGAAATCGAGCGCTTTCAAGACAAGCAGCGCAAGGCGAAGGCATCTGCAGATGCACGCTGGAACAAATCCAAAGGCAATGCGAACGCATCCGAATCGCATGATGCAAATGGCATGCGAACGCATAGCGAAGGCAATGCTCACCAGACACCAGACACCAGACACCAGACACCAGACTTAAAACCAGGTGTAACAACCAGAGGCGATACCTCAACCGTAGTCGGGGCCATCTGCGTTGGGCTGCGCCGTTCCGGCGTGCAGGTCAGCCCCCACCAGCTGCAGGTCCAGGAGCTCGCAAAGCAGGTTGACGCCGGGACACTGGCCGTCGAGACGATCCTTGCTGCAGGCGAGGAAGCGCGCAGCAGCAAGCCGAACGAGCGCATCGGCATCGGCCTGGTGACCGCGATCCTGACGTCCTGGGCAACCAAGGCCAAGGCCATGAACGTGGCCGGCGCCCGCCAGCCTGCCCAGCACCAGTCCAGCCGCGACGCCCAGCGCGCCGGCGCCATGAATTCCATCGGCTTAGGAGTCCAGCATGACGAGCAACCTCTCACCATCGATGCAGCAACAGGCGACATCAGCCGTTGAGCCGATGGAATGGCTTTTCGGCCAGCTTTTCGGCAACTACGGCAGTGCGTTCACGAGCAAGTACGGCTCTGGCGCGATGGTCAACGGCCGTGACACCGGGATCGAAAACACCAAGGCCGTGTGGCGCGAGAACATCCGCGCCAACGGACTGAAGCTTTCGGACATCAAGCGCGGCCTGGCCGCATGCGGAAAGTTCGTCCCGACTTGGCCGGAATTTCTGGAGCTCTGCCGGCCGACTCCGAATGCTGACGCGGCGCTGATCGAGGCCATCGCGCAGCTGTACGCACGCAACCAGGCCAAGGACGTCTGGAGCCATCCGGCGATTTACTGGGCCGCGCAGAAGGTCGGGTACTACGAGATGACCACGCTTACCACCAGCGCTCTGAAGCCGCGGTTTTCCGCTGCACTGGACGAAGTAATGCGCCAGGAAGTTGTGCCACCGGTGCCGCCGGCCGTGCGCGAAGAGTTCCGCCTGGAGCATGCGCAACCAGCCAACACCTCTGCCGAAGACGTCGCCCGGGCCAAGTCCCTGATCGCAACATTCGTGAACGAGGCCGTGAAGAAGAACGGCGCGCCCGTCGATGGTCTGCGCTGGGCGAAGCGGATCCTGGCCGACCGCGCCAAGCATTCCCTGTTGCAAATCCGGTTTGCCGAAGAGGCGATCAGCAACGTCGCCGCCGGCCATCGGGAATAACCCTTTCGCGGACCTGGCAGACGCCGCCGCATAACCCGCAGCACCAACCACAGGAGAGCCACATGAACGACCAAGCAATCGAGCAGGAAATCCAACACAAGGGCCTGACGGCACCGCGCGTTACGCCCGAAGATATCGACCGCCTCATGGCCCGCGTGCAGTACCTGGGCGGCCGCGTCGGTGACACCACCAGCACGGTGGTGCATGCCTTCCTCGACGGCAAATTCCTGCTCGCCAGCGGGCACAGCGCATGCGTCAGCCCGGAGAACTTCGACGCTGATATCGGCACCGATATCGCGCGCAAGCAGGCCGAAGCAAAAGCCCGCGAAAAGCTGTGGGAGCTGGAAGGCTACGTGCTGTTCCTGAACCTGAATTCGCGACTCTCGCTGCCATCTGGCGTGGAGCAGATTTTCTCGCCCGACTAATCCCGCGCCCGGCTCCGGCCGGGCATAACCCGCGCCCAGCGCAACCAAGGAGAAAAAGATGAGCGAAAAAGAAACAGGTGGTCCGGCATATCCGCAAACGATTGAATTCGCGGACAAAAGCGCAATCATCCAGCCCGGCATGACCTTGCGCGATTACTTCGCTGCGCAGGCTTTGGCTGGCTTCATGGCAAACAAATCCTGCCCGACGCGATTCACTCCTGAGGAAGATGCAGCGTACTTCTACGCGATTGCCGACGCCATGCTCAAGGAGCGTGCGAAATGAACATCCTCGCCCTCGACCTCGGCACCAAAACCGGCTGGGCCCTTCACGTGCGCGGCGGCAAGATCAGCGGCGGCACCGTGAACTGCGCGCCCGGCGTGCATGCGGCCGGCCAGCGCTGGGTCAATTTCCGCAACCACCTGGCCGAGGTGAAGCGCGCGGCCGGTGAGATCCAAGTGGTCTACTTTGAAGACATCAAGATGCACAAGGGCGTCATTGCCGCGCACGTCTACGGCGGCTTCAAGGCGCAACTGGAACTGTGGTGCATGGTCAACAACGTGCAGATGATCGGCGTGGGCTTTGGCGCCATCAAGAAAAACTGGACCGGCAAAGGCAATTCCGACAAGCAAGCCATGATTGCCGAGGCCCGCAAGCGCGGATTCGCCCCGGTCGATGACAACCACGCCGACGCCCTGGCCATCCTGGCCTACGGCCTGAACGCCGAAGGGCTCGTGCGGCAGCCGATTGGGAGGGCAGCGTGATCGAGAACTGGCAATTGCCGAGGCTGGCCGGCCTCAATGCGGATCATTCGCGGCCTTGGATGTCGGAGGTTGAGCTTGGCAAATATGGCGAAAATCCTCTGTCCCAGCCCAACCCGCTGGCCCGGGCATTAGGCGAGCCATTGCCCGGCCTGGCGGCCGTAGCCGCACACTTCCGAGCCATCGAGCAGCAGCGCATCACCGCCCTGCACCAGCAGGCAGACACCGAACACTGGCACGGCCAGATTTTCAAGCGATTGGAGGAAGCATGAGCACACCGCGCACACTCGTCACCACAGAAGCCATTCACGCTTTCATCGTGGCGCACCCGGGCAGCACGTTCCAGAGCATCAAGGACGCGATGCACTGCAGCCTGACCACGGCAAAGCGCCTGCTCAATGAGCTGCGCCGTGACGGCCTGATCACCACCACGCCCAATGGCGGCTTCCACAACAGCTACCTGTTCTGGCCAGCCGAAGCGCCAGACCTGCCTCCGCCGCCTTCCGTCGCGCAGTCGCGCACGCCGCCCGAGTTCAAGCCGCTCGCGCTCGACATGGGCAAGTTCATGCGCCTCTGCCAGGGCGCGCGCAACTCGCAGACGGGGGTGGTGTGATGAGTCATCTCGACTATTTCGGCATTTCGTCTCTTTTCCTTGGAGTTTTGCTCTATGCATACCGCAAGGAATACGAGACAGCCGCAGCTTGGGCTTGCGCATTTTTCTGGTGCGTGATGTACCACTTCGCAGGGAAATGATCATGGACGCCATCGACATCGTCATGGCCCTCGCCGCAATCGGGCTGGCGTTCGGGTTTGCGCTGTGGATCACGCTGAGGGGGTGAGATGAAAAACCGAATCCGATTCCTGCGCCTGTGGGCTCGCGAAGAGCGAAAGACTGCCTTACCCATTAACACGGCAGAAAAACAGCGCCTGGCGCGATCTGATGCGAAACAGGGGCATTCTGAAGTGAAGGAAAAGAAATGATCGGCCTGTTTGAAGTTCTGCTTGGCTTTCCATGCCCAGGATTCGAGTTCTCGCCGTCTGTCGCCCTGTGCTACACGCCCAAGGCGAAGAAGTCTGAGATGGCCACCGATTGGGAAATTGGCCGGCCGCCTGATCTGGTCTTCTGCGAGGTCTTCTGGCGCGGCCAGGTCGTCCGTGGCGTGCAAGAAGGCTGGACGTTTTTCAGAGAGGGGAAAGGCTTTGACCCGTTGTGTAGCCGCACGCTGGATGTGGCATCGATTACCGCATGGCGGATTCCAGAAGCATGCTGATCCAGGTCAAGGCCACCCCCGTAGACTTCCCTCGGCTGATCACTGAGCTGATCGCCGGGGGATTCTCGTTCTCGTCCATGGCCGCATGCACGGGGATTCCGAAGAGTACTATCGAAAGCTGGCGCGATGGTACCGAGCCTTCTCATTCACGAGGCGCCCGGTTCATCTGCCTGTGGGCCGCTGTTCACCTGAAACAGCCAAGCGATGCCCCGACCATCAAAACACCCCGCAAACGCCCGACATATCGGGCGAGCAAGTCAATACAGTTGAGCCTGTTCCAAGACAACTGATTGACGAAATGTGACTGAAGCCAATACACCGACGAAGCGGAAGCAGATCGACTGGGAAGCCGTCGAAATGGAGTACCGCGCCGGTGTGCGCTCCCTCAAGGACATCGGAACCGAATTCGGTGTTTCCGATGCCGGGATCCTGAAGAGGGCGAAGCGCGACGGCTGGGACCGCGATCTCAGCGCGCGCATTCAGGCGAAAGCTGATGCCAAAGTTAGCGCCGCCGTAGTTAGCGCGGAAGTTAGTGAAGCGCGCACTATTGCAGAAAAACAAGTTGTTGAGATCAATGCGCAGGCCGTGGCAAACGTTCGCCTGGCGCACCGCACAGACATCCGCAGGCTGCGTGACCACGCGATGAAGCTCCAGAACGAGCTGGAAACGATGGAGGCAGCTACTGAGAACAAAGCGCCGTTGGCAACGCGCACCGCCATCGCCAAGCAGATTGCAGACATCCATAAAACGCTCGTGGGCCTAGAACGCGAAGCCTGGGGAATCCAGAACAGCACCGAGGGCAACACGCCCCAGACCGTCACCAAAATCGTCAGAGAGATCGTCCGCAAGGAATGAGCGAGCTTTGCATCCAGACCGCCGAAGTGTTTGCGCCGCTGCTGGCGCCGGCCCGCTACAAGGGCGCACACGGCGGCAGGGCGTCGGGCAAGTCGCAGTTCTTCGCCGGGCTGCTGGTTGAGGACTGCTTGCGGGAGCCCATTGACGCGGTCTGCATCCGGGAAATCCAGAAGTCGCTGAAGTTCTCGGCCAAGAAGCTTATTGAGTCGAAGATTGCCGAGATGAATGCGGGCTACTACTTCGAGGTGCAGGAAGGCCAGATCAAGTGCAGGCCGGCTGGCGGTGGAGAGGGCGTCATCATCTTCCAGGGCATGCAGGATCACACGGCTGATTCGATCAAGTCGCTGGACGGATTCAAGCGCGCATGGCTGGAAGAGGCGCAGACCATCAGCCAGCGTAGCCTGGAGCTGCTGCGCCCGACCATCCGAGCGCCTGGCAGTGAGATCTGGGCGAGCTGGAACCCGCGATTCGAGACCGATCCGATTGACCAGCTGTTTCGGGGGGCGACAAAGCCGAAAGGCGCGATCTGCGTCGAGGCCAATTTCACGGACAACCCGTGGCTGCCGCAGGAAATGGTCGATGAAATGGAATACGACCGCGCCCGCGACCCGGACAAATACCAGCATATCTGGCTGGGCGGCTACGAGCGGCACAGCAACGCACGAGTGTTCAGCAACTGGAAGGTGGAAGAGTTCGAGCGGCCGGCCGGAACGATTCACCGCCTGGGCGCGGACTGGGGATTCTCGGTGGACCCGACGGTGCTTGTGCGCTGTGACATCGAGGGCAACCGGCTCTACATCGATTACGAGGCCTACATGGTGGGCTGCGAGATCACCAACCTGCCCGAGCTATTCATGACGGTGCCAGATTCGGAGAAGTGGCCCATCACAGCGGACTCAGCCAGGCCGGAAACCATCAGCCACATGCGCAACAACGGTTTCCCCAAGATCATGCCGGCCGTCAAGGGGCCGAAGTCGCTGGAAGAGGGCGTTGAGTTCCTGAAGTCATTCGAGATCATCGTGCATCCGCGCTGCAAGCACACCATCGATGAACTGACGCTGTACCGCTACAAGGTTGATCCGATGGACGAGAGCAAGGTGCTTCCGATCCTCGAAGACAAGGACAACCACGTAATCGACGCGCTGCGATACGCCTGTGAAGGTGCCCGCCGCGCGGCAAAAGCAAGACCGAAATTGCAACTGAACACGATTCCCACAACGGGCGCCAGATTCTCATAGGGCTGTTACTGGAAATGGAAAACGAAAAGCAAACCGCCGAGCAGGAAGTGATAAGCACCGCGAAGAAGCGGTTTGCTTACTCGGTGGAGCGTTTCTCCGAAAACAAGAACAAGATGCGCGAGGATATCCGTTTCGCGGCCGCATCCCCCGATGATCCGTGGCAGTGGGAAGAGCAGGACAAGAAAGCCCGCCAAAGTCGCCCCATGCTGACCATCAACAAGATGCCGCAGCACATCTACCAGGTGACGAACGATATCGCCATGAATCGGCCGTCCATCAAATATCGCCCGGCCGATGATGAGGCTGACGAAGAGGTGGCAGAGATCCTGATGGGTATCGCGCGCAGTATTGAGGCTGTGAGTGATGCGGATGTGGCTTATGACGTGGCGGCCAAGTATGCGGTGACGGCCGGCATGGGTTATATCCGCGTGCTCACTGACTACATCGACGAGCGCTCGTTCAACCAGCAAATCCTGATCAAGCCCATCGAGGACATTTTCAAGGTCTGGGATGATCCGGATGCGAAAGATCCCGCTGGCGCTGATCGGCAGTGGTTCTTCATCGAAGAATGCTTGAGCGAAGAAGAATTCCAGAAGGCTTATCCCGACGCGGACAAGATCGATTGGGACTTCGACAAGGACACTGAATGGCTCAATAGCGCGGGCAAGACAATCCGCGTTGTCGAGTACTACGAAATCGCGCACCAGGATGACGTTCTTTACCTGTGGGCCAATGGCGAAACATCGCTGAAGAGCGAAGGGGAACTGCCGGAAGGCGTGATTGTTGGAGAGCAGCCCATCGACTCGCGCAAGGTGCGTATTCCCAAGGTGCTGTGGCGCAAGCTGAACTCGCAGCAGATCCTTGAGGGCGGCGAAGATGGCCAGGAAATCCCATGCCGCTACATCCCTGTGGCGCGCTCGCTGGGCAACGTCTGGACCGTTGAGGAAAAGTCTGTCATCTCGGGCATCGTGCGCAATGCCAAAGACTCGCAGCGCGTGTACAACGCAGGGCAGTCGGCAATCCTTGAGCGCGTGCTTTCAACCGCCAAGGCGCCGTACATCGCTAGCGCAGAGGCTATTTCTGGCTACGAGAAGATTTGGCAGACGGCCAACACGGACAACCATTCCTACCTGCCGTATAACGCGCTATCTGAGGATGGGGGGCAGGCCATCCAGATGCCGCAGCGCACGCAGCCGACTGCTGTTGAGCCTGGCCTGCAGCAGGTCGTCATGGGCGCGGCAGACGACATCAAGAGTGAGACCGGACAGTATGACGCATCGCTGGGCCAGCGCAGCAACGAAACCTCGGGCAAGGCCATCATGGCCCGCCAGCGCGAAGGCGACACGGCCACGTTCCACTACATCAAGGGCCTGAACTGGGCTGTGCGCCATGTGGGACGCATCATCCTGGACATGATCCCGCGCGTGATGGACACGCGCCAGATCGCGCGCATCGTCGGTGAGGATGGGCAGTCAACGAATGCCACGCTGGACCCGAAGCACCCTGAGGCCATCACCAAGATGAAGGATGATCAGGGCGCAATTCAGCGTGTCTTCAATCCGAATATCGGCACCTACGACGTGTACACATCGACCGGTCCGAGCTTCACCACTCGCCGCATGGAAGCCGCCGATGCGATGACGCAGCTTGTGCAGGCGAATCCGGATCTTTGGGGCGTCATTGGCGACAAGCTTGTGCAGTCGATGGACTGGCCAGAAGCCGATGACATGGCCAAGCGTCTGCGCGCCGTTCTCAATCCTGCTGTGCTGCAGGCTATCAACGATGACGACGAAAGTGCCATCCCGCCGCAAATCCAGCAGCAGATGGAGCAGATGCAGATGCAAATGCAAGCGATGCAACAGCAGCTGGCTGCAGCCGCAGCAGAAATCCAGAAAGCCAAGAACGACGACGAGAACACCAAGCGCAAGCTGGGCATTGATGCGTATGGCAAGGAGACAGACCGCCTGAAGGTGGTTGGCGCAAGCATGACGCCCGATGCCATCGCGGCCATTGTCATGCAGACCATGCAGCAGGTGCTGAATACGCCTGATCCTTCGCAGATCGCGCTTGCACCGCCTCCACAAGAAATGATGCAGCAACAACCTATGAACGGAGTCCAGTAATGGTCGCGAAACTCAACTACTTTGGCGCCACGGCCTACAACGAGAAACCGGTCACCGGCGTGGATCGCATCTGGCAGCCTGGCCAAGATGGGAATGTCTCTGATGCTCATGCAGCGCAGATTCTGGCTGGATCGACCCTGTTTCAGCCGATCCCGATGAGCGGGCAGCGCATCATCACTTCGTCTGTGGCGCCGTCGAATAACGACGGGCTGCCGGATGGAACTGTTTGGGTTCAGGCGCCATGAGCATCAAGGTGAAAGCCGGCGGCATCTGGAAAGATGCAACAAGCGTCTATTTCAAGCGCGGCGGGGTATGGCAGCAGGCCCAGGGCGTCTACATGAAATCTGGTGGCGCTTGGGTGAATGGCGGCCTGAGAACCGGAATTTTGCGCTATGCATCATCGTTCAATCGCTTGCCGACCAAACAGCAGGCTGGGTCCGCCAGTTTTGCTGCGCGCGTGGGAAATCTGTACCAACACGTCATCGGCTCCGGCGATGTAGATGGAATTGTTGCCCGCATCACAAACCGTCTCGGCGCAGTTTCTGGGGTCACCAACAACACCACTGTTCTGAGTAACTTCACGCTCTATCTTGAGCACCAAGAACTTAATCAGACAGTCCAGATGTATTTCGGGGGTGCCACAAGCACGACGATTGCAAGCTCTGTGCTGGAGGTTCTGTCTGATGTTTTGCTGCCAAGCGCTTTCGGCCTTTCTAAGTTCACGCGCGGACACCGGGTGCGATACCGCTTTTCATTTGACATCCCGATCAACGGCACGTGGCCGGTCAACAACTACTACGACTGGTCGTACACCACAGGCGCGTTCGGTTCCCGTGCGCAGATTTATGATCCAACCGTCACGACGTGGACCAACATCGCCGGTACTGGCGCGATGACATTCAGTGGTACCGCGCCGACTGGCACGGCCGCGTTGCCTGTGGCGCTGATGGGCACGTTCGTGTCTGGCGATCCGATCGTCATCCTGACCGGAAAGGACAGCTTGGGGGAAGGCTACTACGACACCCTCGGCGCCGGACTGAATGGCGGCACTGGGCAATTTGCTCGCGCTCTGTATGGCGATGGATCGGCGCCTATTGCCGGCATGAACGCGTCGGTGTTCGGCTGCACGAACCTGCTGTGGTTCAACGGCGCCGCGACCATGAACACATTGGTGAAATACGCCAACGTGATCGACTACGGCTTGGGAACCAACTCGTTCGACGGCACTGCAAACAACTCCACGGCCCTCGCTCAGGTCATCACCTATGACCAGTCCGTGCTCACGGCCATGCGTTCGAATGCCAGCGCGGCAACTGGTGCCAGAGCTCTGAAAATCTACGGCGAGTTGCTGGGGCCGCGCTCTGCCGCTGGGGGCGATTACACCACGCTGGCAGGTCAAACTGTGTTCGGCCCGAAGTGGGATGTCGGCGGCGACGTTGCGAGCTACAACGCAACGCGCTTGAGCCAAGTTGGGACGTATCTTGATGGCACCTTTGACCCTGGGAGTGTGCTGCGCGGCTCTTCCGATCCGGCCAATGCCAACTTCTATAAGTGGCTGCCCAACTACTCCAACGATGGAACGCATTACAGCTCTACGGGCGTCGTCCCGTGGGCGACTGCGAAACGCACGTTCTACAACACGCTGTAACAACGTACCGGCGCGTATTCACCGGGATTTAGTCATGAGGCTAAACGATGAGCACTGAAGTAACCCAGGCCGAAGGCCAAGAAACCGCACTCGCCGGCGCAGCAAGCGAGGTACAGAACGCACAGGCCGCAACTGCGGCGGCAGGTGAGGTGGAGCAGCAGCAGGAAGAGGCGCCGAAGGAAAAGACATTCACTCAGGCTGAGCTGGATGCACTGATTCAAAAGCGACTCGCGAAGGAACGAGCACGGACGATCAGCCAGATGCGCCGCGAGCAAGAAGAACAAGCCCGCGCCCAACGTCTGAAGAACGAGCCGCGCCGCGAAGCCTTCAATGGTGATGACGAAGCATTCGTGCAAGCGCAGATCCGGCACCAGGCAGAAAAGCTGGCGCAGGAACAACTGACGGAGCGCCAGCAACGCGAAGCAATGGAACGCAGAAACGAAAGTTTCATGGAGAAAGTGGAGTCGGCTAAAGAGCGATTCCCGGACTTCGAAACGGTCGTGATGCAGGACCACAGTTTGCCGATCAACGAGGCAATGGTGGAGTTCATCCAAGAAAGTGATGTCGGCCCCGACCTCGCTTACCACTTGGCCAAGAACCGCGCCCAAGCCGAGCAGATCAGCCGTATGAGTCCGATTTCGGCAGCTCGCGCGCTTGCAAAGATTGAGTCTGAAATCGCCGCCCGGCCCAAGGCCGAAAAGAGTAACGCGCCGCCCCCGATCAATCCCGTGGGTCAACGTGGTCGTTCTGCAAGCTCCAATTTGCCGAGTGACAGCGACGACATGGATACATGGGCACGAAAGGAACGGGAGCGGCTGAAACAGCGATCTCGCTGACCACCGAACCTAAAGGACTACTGCAATGGCAAACGCAATTCTCACCCCGACCATGGTCACCCGCAAGGCGCTGATGATCCTGCATCAGAAGCTGAACTTCGTGGGCTCCATCAACCGCCAGTATGACGATCAGTACGCCAAGAAAGGCGCCAAGATCGGCTCGACCCTGCAAATCCGTGTGCCGAACGAATTCACCGTTCGCACCGGCCGCACCTTGGCCGCCCAGGACGTGAACGAGCAGTCCGTCAGCCTGACCATGGCCACCCAGAAGGGCGTGGATGTGAACTTCACCTCGGCTGAACTGACCCTGAGCCTGGACGACTTCGCAGAGCGCATCCTGGAGCCCGCCATGGCAGTTCTGGCGGCCAACATCGAGGCCGACGCCTTCAACATGGCGCTGGACGTGTACAACACCGTCAACAACGTTGGCAACGCTGCCACTCTGCGCACGCTGCTGACCGGCCGCAAGCTGTTGACCGACTCGCTGACTCCGACCTCGAACCGAGCCCTGATCCTCAACACCCAGGACAACCTGGATCTGGTCGATGGCCTCAAGGGTCTGTTCCAAGACTCCAGCACCATCGCTGACCAGTACCGCGAAGGTCTGGTGGGCCTGACCGCAGGCTTCGGCAAGATCTACGAAAACACCCTGCTGCCCAGCCAGCAAACCGGCACCGCGCTGTCGGCCACCACCTACACCGTCAACGGTGCGGTGACCGCCAACGGCTCTTCGTCGGTGGTGGTGGCGTCCGGCTCGACCACCTTCAAGAAGGGCGATGTCATCACCTTCGCCGGCACCAACCGCGTGCATCCGGAGACCAAAGCCGATACCGGCATGCTGCAACAGTTCGTGGTGACCGCCGATTACGCTGGTGGCGCTGGAACCTTGAGCATTTCGCCGGCCATCTACACCTCGACCGGCCGCCAGAACGTGGTTTCTACCGGCATCGCCAACGGCGCAGCCATCACCAAGGTTGGCGGCGCAAGCGCAGTGTACAAGCCGTCCCTCGCCTTCCACCGTGATGCGTTCGCCTTCGTGACCGCCGACCTGGAAATGCCGGAAGGCGTGGACTTCTCGGCCCGTGAAGTCTATGACGGCCTGTCGATGCGTGTAGTCCGCCAGTACGACATCACCAACGACGCCTTCCCGTGCCGTATCGACGTTCTGTACGGTTACAAGGCCATCCGCGCCCAGCTGGCCGCACGCCTCCTGTCGAACTAATCCCAAGGCCCCTTCGGGGGCCGTTTTTGAAAGGAAAGATCATGACTGTTGGCGTAATCATGGGCAACGTGCAGGCGATGGGCGTTGCAACCGTAACCCTTTCGCCGGCCGCCGTTGCGGCCAATACCACTGCAGAACAGACCTTCTCGCTGCCAGGCCTTCTGGCAAGCGATGTTGTCTTCGACATCACCAAGCCGACTGCGCAAGCAGGTCTTGGCATCGTCGGATCGCGCGTGGCCGGTGCCGGCCAAGTTGGCATCACCTTCTCCAACAACACCGGTTCGAGCATCACGCCGACCGCTGGTGAGAAATACCTGATCAACTGGATGCGCCCCGACTCCGTGCAGTCCGGCGTCGCCCCGACCTAAGGAGACGAGCATGGAATATCCCAAGTGCTTGTACAAGGGCAACGTCCTCTACAGCGATTACATCATCGTGAAGGATGAGCAGGAAGAAGAGCAAGCCAACGAAATCGGCTTCGGCGTTGAGGTTGAAGAAAACACTCCGGCCGACTCGATGAACATCGCGCAGTTGCGTGCAGCATTGGCTGAAAAAGGCGTCTCGCTGCCCTCCAGCTATGTGAAACGCGCAGACCTGCAGGCAATGCTTGATGAGGCCAACAAGGGCGCCTGATCATGACCACCGTTTTCAGGATCATCGAGCTGGCTCTAAGGGACATCAACACTGTTGGTGAAGATGAGCAGCTGTCGCCATCAATCATCAGTGATGCGCTGGATACTTTGAACCAGATGATTGCTCAGTGGACGACTGAAAAACAGTACGTCTACGCGCAAAAGGTGGTCATGTTTTCGGCCAACGGATCAGGGAGCTACACCATAGGGCCTGGTGGCACGATTGATATCGCTCTGCCAGCGAAAATTGACGCTGCCAGTTGGCGCGACGGGCTCGTGGACTTCCCGCTTCAAGTGGTCGATTCGCTTGAAGAATGGGAACGCATCGGAGTCAAAACCCTGAGCGGCGTACCGCTCGGGGTATTTTTCCAGCGGCTATACCCAGTGGGCAATCTGCTTGTTTGGCCACAGGCACAGTCAGGACAGATTCGGCTGGTAACGCGTGTTGGCCTAGATGGCTACACATCGCTGACCAATGACATGATGATCCCGCCGGAATATCAGCTTGCTGTGCGCTACAGCTTGGCAGAGTTGATGTCGATGTCCCTTGGGGTGCCAATTTCTCCTGACATTTTGCGCCAAGCGGCAAACGCTCGGCGAGTGATGAAGCGCCAGAACACCACCGTGTTGAAACTCGACATGCCGCCTGGCGTGCCATATCGCCGAATCTACAAGATTTACAGCGACCAATGACCCGCGACCAGCTCACCATCCTGCTGCACCAGATTTTCAGCCGGCGGATTGCCTGCAGCTTGGACGATGTGACGCGATCGGTTGAGCGGTTTGTGCTGGAGCCGGTGGTGTGGTGCGGGACTGTGGTTGGCGTGCTGATGCGCGACGGTCCTGAGGTGCATATCGAGGTTGACGGTGCGGTACACCGGCGCTGGGCGACACGCAAGTTCTTCCGGGGCGTGCTGGGTCCGCTGATTGAGCGGTTCGGCTATGCCAGCACTACGGTATGCGAGAGCAACCGGCGCGGCATGGACTTTTGCCGGCGCATTGGATTCGATGAAATTGGCCGCGAAAACGGCATCGTCAAAATGATTTGCAAGGTGACACTATGACCCCGTTTCTCCGCAAGATTTTCCACGAGCAGCGCATCGCGCAGGATATTGGCAGCGTAATGCAATTCGCCGGCCCCATCGTCGGCGGCCTCATCGGCCAGGATGCTGCCAGCAGCGCAGCAGACGCGCAGGCCAAGGCTTCCGCGCAGGCTTCGCAGGCGACATTGCAGGCCCAGCGCGAGGCCAATGACCTGCAAAAGTACATGTACGACACGTCTCGCAAGGACAGCCTGCCATTCTTGAACAATGGTACGGCCGCCAGCAACCGACTGTCGTACTTGCTTGGGCTGCCTGTGTCTGGCACCAATGCTGGCGCCGGCGGTGCGTCGTCCAATGGCTTCACGGCACTGACTGCCAACGACCTGGCAAACACCACGGGAGCATGGACGCCCAACTCGACCCTGTACGCGAATTCCCCGGAATACAAACAGGCATGGGATACGTTCATCCAGAATCATGCCGCGCAGTACGGCGTGAATCCGAATAGCACGCTGGGCTCGGACGCAAGCCAGTTGGCGGGCCAGCTGCAGCAGTACGGCTTCAACCTGGACAACTACAACGCGGCTCAGACCCAGAAATCCCAAGCTGATGCTGCAGCGGCACAGAAGGCGGCCCAAGCTGACCCGGCGTATGGCTCTCTGCTCGGCAAATTCGACCAGAACGCGATCAACAACGATATCGTCTACCAGAAGACCTATCAGACCGCGCTGGACCAAGGGCAGAACGCTCTGTCGCGCATGGCTGCGGCCAACGGCAACCTGTATTCAGGCGCTGCAGCCAAGGCCCTGCAGGACCGTGCCGCGCAGACCGCCAACACCTACCTGGGCGACGCCTACAACCGTTTCACGAACGACAAAGGCCAGACCTACAACTTCTTGGCTGGCGCTTCTGGCGCCGGCCAGACTGCAGCCAATACGCTGTCGTCGGCCGGCAGCAACTATGCCAACGCAGGCACCAGCACCGCGCTGACCACGGGCAATGCGCTGTCCAACCTCTACACAGGCGCGGGCAACTCGCGCGCGGCCAGCTCCATCGCCGGCGGCAATGCGCTCTCCGGCGGCCTGAACTCGATCTCGAACTACTACCAGACGCAGAACCTGCTGAGTCAGCTGGGTGGCATGAAGAACACGGGTACCCCGACCATTTTCGGTAATAACGACTTGAACCAGTCTTTGAGCCGGTTCAATTTCACCGGCTTTAAATAAGGACGAGCCATGCCCATTGACGCAAACATCCTTTTCCAAGCCGGCCGCCCGACGGTGCAGCTCGAAGACCCGCTGAACAAGCTGGCGCAGCTCGGCCAAGTGCAGGGCTTCCAGAACCAGAATGCGCTGGCGCAGCTGCAGTTGAAGCAGGCGCAGCAGCAGGATCAAGACCGCACTGCTCTATCCGGGGCCTATCAGGGCGCCGTTGATCCGACCACCGGCAAGGTGGACTATGCCAAGGTGACAAGCAACCTTGCCGGTGCAGGCGCGGGCGCGGCCATTCCTGGCGTGCAGAAGAGCGCGGCAGAGGCATCCAAGGCCCAGCGCGATGCAGAGGCGGCGCAGTTCGACTTGGCGCACAAGAAGACCACCGCACTGCTCAATATCGTCGGCTCGGCCACCGATCAGGCTTCCTACGACCTGGCCAAGAAGAATGCGGCATCCATGGGCCTAGATGTTTCCGCCGCGCCTGCGCAGTTCGATCCTGCCTACGTCAAGGCCTTTGGCCAGCAGGTATTGACCGCTCAGCAGCGCATTGAGAATGCGGCCAAGGATCGCGGCTTGAACATCCAGCAGCAGCAGGCCGACGAGCAGGCCCGCAACAACCGCGCCAACAACGCGATCGCGCAAGGACAACTCGGCGTGGCTCAAGCAGGTCTCGGTCTGCGCCGTCAGGAGCTGGAGGCCGGGAAAGTACCGCCCGGCTACCGCCGCACCAGCGATGGCAACCTGGAAGCGATCCCCGGCGGTCCTGCTGACATCAAGAACAGCAAGGAAGGCAACCAGCGCACGCAGGATGCCAAGGACGTGCTGGCGATTGCCGACGAGGCGGACAAGTTGCTGGCGAAGGCATCCAACGGCTACCTGAGCTCTGGCTACAACCAGGCGCTGGGCGCACTCGGCAGCTCCACGGCCGCCGCACAGGCGGATGCCCAACTCAAGGTTCTGCAGGGCGCCATGGTATCCAAGATGCCGAAGATGTCGGGCCCACAGTCGGACAAGGACGTGCTGCTATACCGCGAAATGGCCGGCCAGATTGGCGACCCAACGGTACCGGTGGCGCAGCGTCGTGCTGCTTTGCAGACCGTGCGCGACCTGCAGCGCAAGTACCTGGGCCAGGATGCGCCGGCGCCAGCTACTCCGACTGCATCCTCCGATGGCTGGACCGTCACACAGGTGAAGTGATATGCCGACTTTCCGAATTTCCGCCCCTGACGGCAAGACTTACGAGGTGACCGGGCCCGAAGGCTCGACCGCCGAAGATGCGCTGGCCCGCGTGCGCAGCATGGTGGTGGCCACGCCGACGCCAGAAAAGGGGGTTGGCGAGCAATTGACCGATGCCATCAAGGATGTGCCGCGTCAGGTCGGATTGACCGCGCGGTATGGGCTGGAAGGCCTGGGCAATGCCGTTGGCGTGCTGTCCGACCCCATTGGCGCCACCATCAACATGGCCACAGGCTCCAACCTGAAGCCGGCCGGCAAGCTGGCGGCCGATGTTGCTGACCAGATCGGCCTGCCCAAGCCGCAGAACGCGCGCGAGCGCATCGTGGGCGACGTGGCGACGACGATGGCCACCGGTGGCGGCATCATGGGCGGTGCAAACCGTTTGGCGCAGGCGGCGGCCGGCCCGGTGGCGCAAAACGCCCTGGCCGCGCTTGGCCAGAACGCTGGCATGCAGACCCTTTCCAATGCCTCAGCCGGCGGTGCGGGCGGCTACGTGCGCGAAACTGGCGGCGATGGCGCGGCGCAGTTTGCGGCCTCCCTGGCTGCTGGTGTCGGCGCACCCATGGCGGCGAACAAGCTCATGCAGGTCGGCCAGTCGGCCTCGAATGCTGTACGCCGCGCCACCACCCCGGCGTCGGCCGCGAATCAGCAGATTGACGTTCAGATCACGCAGGCGCTGCAGCAGGGCGGTGTGGACTTCGGCCAGCTGGCCCCGGCCGTACAGAACAGCATCCGCCAGGACGTGGCCGCCGCAATGCAGACCAACGGTATTCTGTCGCCTGACGCGGTGCGCCGCTTGGCCGATTACCGCATGGTCGGCGCGACCCCCACGCGCGGCTCCCTGACGCTGGACCCAGCCACGATCACGCAGGAGCGCAACCTGGCCAAGCTGGGCATCAACAGCAAGGACGCCGCCGCGCAGGAGCTGGGCCGCGTGCAGAACGCCAACAACCGGACGCTGATCAACAACTTGAACGACCTGGGCGCCGGCACCGCAGAGAGCCAGTACGACGCGGGCGGCCGCATCCTGCAGGCGCTTGGCAATACCGACCAGGCCGCGCGGGGCGCCATCGGCGCAGCCTATTCGCGTGCGCGGGACTCGGCCGGCCGCAGTGCGCCGCTGGACCCGTCTGCCTTCACCCAGCGCGCCGGTGACCTGCTCAACCAGGCGAACGCCGAAAGCTTCTTGCCAGCTGGCATCCGCGACACGATGAACCGCATTGCACAAGGCCAGATTCCGCTGAATGTGGAAATCGCGGAGCAGCTGAAGAGCAACATTGGCCGGATTCAGCGTGGCGCCACCGATGGCAACACCCGGTATGCGCTCGGTCTGGTGCGCCAGGCCCTGGAGGATACGCCTCTGCAACAGTCGGCCCAGAACGTTGGCCAAGAATCCATCGACGCCTTCAACAGCGCCCGCGCGCTGAATCGCAGCTATATGCAGCAGGTCGAGGGCACCCCGGCGTTGCAGGCGCTGCGCGACGGCGTGCAGCCGGACAAGTTCGTGCAGACGTTCATCGTGGGGAATGGCGGCCGCGCCAATGTGGCCGACCTGCAGGCGCTGCGCACGGCCGTGGAGAATGACCCCGGCGCACTGCAGGCCGTCCGCAACCAGATCGCCGCACACCTCAAGAGCCAGGCCCTGGGCGGCGCTGCAGATGAGGTGGGCAACGTCAGCCAATCGTCCTTCAACAAGGCGCTGCGCCAGATCGGTGATGAGAAGCTGGGCATGTTCTTCACGCCGGATGAGGTGGCACAGCTGCGCGCCGTGGGCCGCGTGGCCAGCTATGAGCAGTTCCAGCCGAAGGGATCGGCGGTGAACAACTCCAACACGGCGGCGGCCGGCCTGTCGGCAATCCTGGACCGCATCGCCAATAGCCCGTTGCTCAGCAAGATTCCTTTCGGCAATCAGCTGGCGGGCCCGGTGCAAAACATCTCGGTGGGGATTCAGTCCCGCAACGCCTTGAACGTGCCGAACGCGCTCAATCAGCCGATGCGCAACTCGCCGCGCAATCGCCTGATGCTGTCGCCGGCCGCTTTCCTGGGAACGAACGATGAAAAACAGTGATCACTTCTTGCCGCGCGACCACAGCCAGGCGTTGATGATCATCGCAACGATGGCGCCGGCTTTGATCGGGTCGAAAGACATGGATTACTCCAAGAAGGGGGAGCCATGATCATACCGCTTTTCTCGCTTGGCACCAAAAGCAAATCCGTTACCGTCAGCGCGCAGGAGCATGTGAACGTGTTTGCCGAGGTCTCGCAAGACGCCGACAAAACGCCGCTTGCGTTCTATGGCATGCCTGGCCTGACTCTTTTCACGAGCTTTGGCGACACGCCGGTGCGCGGCCGCATCCCCGTCGATGACTTCCTCTATGTCGTGCATCGGGGCACCTTCTGGGAGGTGAATAACGCCGGCGTGAAAGTGTCGCGCGGCACGCTGAGCACCACCTCCGGCCGCGTGCAGATGGGCTACAACGGGTTGCAAATCGGCATTGCTGACGGCAAAAACCTATACATGTACGCGCTCAATCGCACTGCGCAACCCATCGCATCCATCACCAACATGGGCACCCTGGCAACGCTCACGACGGCGCAGCCGCACAATCGCTACACCGGGGAAACGGTCACGATCAGCGGCGCCACGCCAGCCGAGTACAACGGGACATTCACCATCACTGTGACCGGCGCGACGACCTTCACCTACACGATGGCATCGAACCCCGGCGCCTCTGCATCGCCGGTTGGCTCGTATGTGGTGGCATCTTCGTTTGTGACTGTCGCCGGCGGCTTGCTGGCCAACCCGTTCGACATCACTTGGCAGGATCACACTTTCATCATGGGCTTCACCGGCTCGGGAGCGATCCAGTGGTCAGCGGTTGATGATGGCACCAACGTGTCGGCGCTCGATTTTGCCACCGCAGAATCCAGCCCGGACGACCTGGTGCGATGCATTGCTGACCATGGCGAGGTCGTGCTCTTCGGGAAGAACAGCATTGAATTCTGGGCAAGCACGGGTAACCTTGATCAGCCATTTTCCAATCAGAACGGCTCGGAATTGGAATTCGGCCTGGCCGCGCCGTGGTCCCTGACGAAGTTCAATGACACACTGATCGGACTGGTGCGCAACGGCGGCCAGGTCGAGGTCCGCATGCTCCAAGGTCACACGATGCAGAAAGTCAGTTCGCAGTCGATGGACACCATCATCAACGGCTATGCGAACGTGGCTGATGCGACCGGAAGCGCCTTTGTGTATCAGGGTCACCCGATGTATCAGATCAACTTCCCGAGCGCCGGCGCGTCGTGGGTTTATGACGCAAGCACAGGCCTTTGGACATCGATGCAATCTGGCCTTGCGGGAGGCCGACACCTTGGCGAGATGCATGTCGACTACCTCAACAAGGTCCGCGTTTTCGACTACCAAAACGGCAATATCTACAACCTGGACCAGACGGCATATACCGACAACGGTATGCCGATTGTTCGGCAGATTGTCGGGAGGCATGTTTTCCGTGACTTGAACGTATTGCGCACATCGTTTATGCAAATCGACTTTGAGACAGGCGTCGGTGTGAATGATGGCCAGGGCAGCGATCCGCAGGTAATGCTGCAGGTATCGCGCGACAACGGGCACACGTGGGGCAATGAGCTTTGGCGCTCCATGGGCAAGATCGGTGAGTACCGGACCCGGGTCATTTGGCGCCGGCTTGGGCGAGGCTATGACTTCGTCTTCAAGATCCGCATGACCGATCCGGTGAAATTCGTTCTTGCGGCAGCGGCGGTGACCAATGAATAGCAAGCCTCGCCTCCAGGAAGAATTTCCAGTTGAAGGCGATTCAGCGCGAATCACCCGGGGCTGGTCGAATTGGTTTATGGACGTGTGGCGCGCGCTGGCCGGCTGGCAATCGACACTCACAGCGACGGCCAGCCTCACATTCCCGGCCATCGGTGCGCAAAGCCAGGGCTCTCTTTCGTTCGCAGTGGCAGATGCGGCGCCAGGCGATGCAGTAGCCGTCTTCAGCATTGATGTTGCTGGCATGATTTTTTCCGCACAGGTGACAGCGCCCAACACGGTCACGGTCTATGCGAAGAATTTCACCACAGGTGCAATCACGCCCCCGGCATCGTTGTCAGTCCGCGTCATCGTTTTCCAGAATTAGGAGCAAATATGTCCGTCAGCCTCAGCCCTCTCTTCAATACCCAGACCGTTACTGAGAACGGCGCGCCGGCAGTTGGTTGGACGGTGACCACCTATCAGGCTGGTTCATCGACGCCGCTGCCGACATTCACTGATTCCAGTGGCGCCACTCCGCAATCGAATCCCATGGTATTGGACTCGCTGGGCCTGCCTGCCCTTGGCCAGGTCTGGCTCACCTCCGGCGTGGCCTATAAATTCGTCCTTGCAGATGCCAGCGGCGTGGTAAAGCGCACTGAGGACAATGTGACCGGCGTGCCGAGTGCAACCGCAACGCTGGATCAGTGGGTGATTTCAGGCGCGGCGCCGTTGTATATCTCCGCGAATTCTTTCTCGTTCCAAGGTGACCAGACTTCTACCTTCACGCCAGGCCGCCGCCTGAAGCTGACCACAAGCGCGGGCACGCTGTATGCCACCATTCTGACTTCGGTCTTTGCGTCCTCGATCACCACCATCACCTTGTCCGTGGACGGCGGCACTGCGCTGGACTCGGGACTGTCAACCGTGGCCTATGCCATGCTTTCGTCGGTCTCTGATTCGCTGCCAAGAATTGCGGCATTCACGCCGCCGGCGGCCGTGCGCGGTCTGCGCGGGCAGCCGAATGCGACGACTCCAACCACGAAATACGACCTCACCGTGACCGACTATGTGACGCTGCGCAATAACAATGGCGAGTCGATCACGTTCTCGAATGTCGGCACCATTACGATTGATATCAGTCTTCCCGGGCCTGCTCGCGGCGGACGTGACCGGGCTGCAGCGCTTGCTATCAGCAGCTGGGCGTACATGTACTTTGTCAGTGATGGCGCGACGATTAGCGCAGTCATCAGCCCGACGGCACCGGCATCTTTCACAGGGTCAACGCTGCCCACCGGCGACAAAATGTGGGCCTTCGCCGGGATCGTTCGGATCAACGGAGGCGGTCAGATTGCCTCGATGTACTACCGAGGGGCAACGGCATCACATACAGCCCAGCAGAGTGCTCTCAGCGGCGGCTCAGCGGTCGTAGAAACTCCCGTGACGGTAAGCCCATTTGTTCCTCCTGAAGCACTTTCCTATTGTTTGCATACCGAGTACGCAAACAACGGTGCAGGGGCTGGCGCATATTCAGCCGGCGTTCGGCTTGTAAGTGGCAGCGCACTGTATCGCTCAACAATTGGCGTAACCGGCGCAGCTGCAATTGCATACCAGAACCAAAATATCAACCTGCCCAACGTCGGCCAGTCGTTCAATTACTTTGCTGGTAGCGCATTGACGCAGTTCTCTGCGTGGGTCACCAGCTTCACAGTCGCAAATGGGGGTGAGTGATGCCATATTCGTTTCGAGATCCGGTAACAGGCGTCTTAGTTGCCTGGGGTTACGTGGAGACCAACCGGCCCGGTGATATCCGCCAATCGGAGCCGTGGGACTTCAATCTGGAAGTGAACAAATGGCGCTGGGATGACACACTTTCTCCCCCGGCCTGGGTGCCATATCCGTGAGGTGCGAATGGCTGATGAACAGGAAATGATCGTTCGCATGACCAGGATGGAAACCATGATGGACGGTTTCCGCGAAGGGCAAGCAGACATTAAGGACATGCTGCGCCGGTTTCTGGCAACGCAGGAGATCGTCACCCAGCACGGCGAGGCTATCAAGGCATTGCTGGACAGTGACCAGCGCATGGTCTTGCGCATGGATTCGCACTCTCAGTGGCAGGCACAGCATGAGGAAGTGACCGGCCGCACACTGGAAAAAATCGACCTGAAATTCGACGCCAAGATTGACGACGTCTGGAAGAGCCAGCGCGCCGGCTTCGCGGAGATTGCGACGTTTCATAACCGGCTGCGCGGCGGCATGGTGGTGACCTATGCGCTGCTGGGCATCATCGGCACCGTCTGTATGGCTGGTGGTAGCTGGCTCATCAACACCGTGAACAAGGCCGAGCAGATCAACCTGGTGCAGGCTCAGGAGCTTTCCGAGCTGCGCCGCATGGTGACCAAGGAGGGTAAATGAATCTGAGCGAACACTTCACCCAGGCCGAGCTGACGCTTTCGGAGACTGCGGCGCGGCGTGGAATCGACAACACGCCGGATGCATTCATCCTGGCGAATCTCAAGACGTTGGCCGGTGAGCTGGAGAAGGTCCGAGCCCTTGTTGGCCGTCCGATCAATGTCACCAGCGGATATCGATCACCAGCGCTGAACAAGGCCATCGGCGGGGCTGCCAACAGCGCCCACATGCAAGGGCTGGCGGCCGACATCAACGTGAACGGCTACACGCCGCGTCAGCTTGCAATCAAGATCCGCGATAGCGGTCTGATGTTTGACCAGCTGATCCTCGAATACGACAACTGGGTGCATTTCGGCCTATCACTTGGCGCGCCGCATCGAGAACTGCTGACCATCCGGAACGGCACCGGATATATGAAAGGAATCGTCTAATGTGGCCCACACTAATCCCCCTGATCGGCAACCTGCTGGACAAGCTCTTTCCCGATCCCAAGGCAGCAGAGGACGCCAAGCTGAAGGTAATGCAGATGGCGCAGACGGGCGAGCTGGCGCAGCTGGATGCGGACCTCAAGATGGCCCAGGGCCAGATGGAAATCAACAAGGTTGAGGCGGCCAATCCGAGCATCTTCGTGTCTGGCTGGCGCCCGTTCGTAGGCTGGATCTGCGGCGCCGCGTTCGCGTTCAAGTTCATCGGCGGCCCCATGCTTGTCCTGGTGGCTGGCTACTTCGGCCACACCGTCACGCTGCCGCAGATGGACTATTCCGAGATGAGCACGATCCTGCTCGGTATGCTGGGCATCGGCGCGCTGCGCACCGTGGAGAAGGTCAAGGGCGTTGCATGAACGGAAATAAAAAAGCGGCTCTACCGATTGGTGAGCCGCTTTTATGTTCCCGAAAAACCGTTTTCAAGTTCCCGGAAAATTCAGGTGAAGGTCTGAAAGCCTTGTGTATTCTGGGGTGGCTGATGGGACTCGAACCCACGACGACAGGAATCACAATCCTGGACTCTACCAACTGAGCTACAGCCACCGTCGACTGTCAGACAGACTTGCGTCCGTCATCAAGTAAGCAAAAGATTATACAAACACTTGCAGGGAATGGCAACATATTTCAATGCAAATTGGCAATTGCGCTGAAATTTCTTTTCGCCACCCTGGGCATCCGCGTCAGCCGCCCGCTTGCGGCTGCAAAGCCTGCACCGGTGGATCAAGCTTGAGCAGTCCCCGGAAGGCCTGTTCCAGCGTCGAGCGGCTGGCCGTGGTGAAGCCGGCCAGTGAGCCGGTCGCCGCTTGCGCTTGCAGGCCTTCGGTGGCCAGCAGGCGCTGCAATTGCCGGGTAACGGCCTGGCCGGTATCGATGATGTCCGGGACGCCCCCTGCCAGGCGCTGGCAGACGCTTTCGATGGCCGGGCGCACGAAGGGGTAGTGGGTGCAGCCCAGTACCAGCGTATCGGCCCCTTGTTCCAGCAGCGGACGCAGGTAGCGCTCCAGCAATTGCACCGTGGCCGGCGAAAACAGTTCGCCTTTCTCGATCAGGTCCACCAGCCCCACGCAAGCCTGGGGCAGGTAGCGCACCTGGTACTGCGCCTGCATCTGCTGCTGCAGCAAGGCAAAGCGCTGGCTGGCCAGGGTGCTGCGGGTGGCCAGCACGCCGACGGTGCCGCTGCGGGTTTGCTGGGCGGCCGGCTTGAGGCCGGGCTCGATGCCCACCACGACCAGTTGCGGCCAGCGCGCGCGTATGGCCTGGATGGCCGCCGCCGTGGCGGTGTTGCAGGCCACCACCAGGGCTTTTACGCCTTGCTCCAGCAGGAAGGAAGCGATGGCCAGCGAGCGCTCCACGATCTGCGCCTCGGTCTTGTCGCCATACGGCGCATAGCCGGAGTCGGCGAAGTAGATCAATTGTTCGCGCGGCAAGGCGGCGTGGATGTGCCGCAGCACCGACAGGCCGCCGATGCCGGAATCGAAAATGCCGACCGCAGCGTTGGCTGCGGCCGGCATCGATGTACTGCTGTCGGACCCGGCGGCAGAAGGCGCACTGACCTGCTTGACGGCTTCATTCATGGTGCTGCGCGCGCTCCTGCAACGGGGTCGGTCTGGGTGTGAATCAGGCAGTGGTGACGGGGATCTTGGACAGGGATACGCTCTGGGCGATCTTTTCCTTCCATTCGGCTGGCCCCGTGTTGTGCACCGAGATGCCGTTGGCGTCCACGGCCACCGTGACCGGCATGTCCTTGACGTCGAATTCGTAGATCGCTTCCATGCCCAGGTCGGCAAAACCCAGCACCTTGGCCGACTTGATCGCCTTGGAGACCAGGTAGGCCGAACCACCCACGGCCATCAGGTAGGCCGACTTGTGCTTCTTGATCGCCTCGATGGCCGCCGGACCACGCTCGGACTTGCCGATCATGGAGATCAGGCCGGTCTGCTCCAGCATCATGTCGGTGAACTTGTCCATGCGGGTGGCGGTGGTCGGGCCAGCCGGACCCACCACTTCGTCGCGCACCGGATCGACCGGGCCGACGTAGTAGATCACGCGGTTGGTGAAGTCCACCGGCAGCTTCTCGCCCTTGGCCAGCATGTCCTGGATGCGCTTGTGGGCGGCATCGCGGCCTGTCAGCATCTTGCCGTTCAAGAGCAGGGTCTGGCCCGGCTTCCAGGAGGCGACTTCTTCCTTGGTCAGGGTATCCAGGTTGACGCGCTTGGACTTCTCGGTGTCGGCGACCCAGTGCACTTCCGGCCAGTCCGACAGCGACGGCGGTTCCATGTAGGCCGGGCCCGAGCCATCCAGTACGAAGTGGCCGTGGCGGGTTGCGGCACAGTTGGGGATCATGGCCACCGGCTTGGAAGCCGCGTGGGTCGGGTGCATCATGATCTTCACATCCAGCACGGTGGTCAGGCCGCCCAGGCCCTGTGCGCCGATGCCCAGTGCGTTGACCTTCTCATAGAGCTCGATACGCAGCTCTTCGGTCTTGTTCTGCGGGCCGCGCTTCAGGAGCTCGTACATGTCGATGTCTTCCATCAGCACTTCCTTGGCCATCAGCATGGCCTTCTCGGCCGTGCCGCCGATGCCGATGCCCAGCATGCCCGGCGGGCACCAGCCGGCGCCCATGGTCGGGACCGTCTTCAGGACCCAGTCCACCAGGTTGTCGGAGGGGTTGAGCATGACGAACTTGGTCTTGTTCTCGGAGCCGCCGCCCTTGGCCGCGATCTGCACGTCCACGGTGTTGCCGGGCACCAGTTCCATGTGGATCACGGCCGGGGTGTTGTCCTTGGTGTTCTTGCGCTCGAACTGCGGGTCGGCCACGATGGAAGCGCGCAGGACGTTGTCCGGGTGCGAGTAGCCGCGGCGCACGCCTTCGTTGACGGCGTCGGCGATCGAGCCCGAGAAGCCCTCGAAGCGCACGCCCATGCCGATCTTCAGGAAGACGTTGACGATGCCGGTGTCCTGGCAGATCGGGCGTTTGCCTTCGGCGCACATGCGCGAGTTGGTCAGGATCTGGGCGATCGCATCCTTGGCGGCCGGGCTCTGCTCGGTCTCGTAGGCGCGCGCCAGGTGCTGGATGTAATCGGCCGGATGGTAGTAGCTGATGTACTGCAGCGCGGCGGCGACGGATTCGATGAGATCGTCTTGCTTGATGATGGTCATGGCTGGTTCTCTCGGTTTGGATGAGGCAAAGTCAGTGCGGCTTGTCGGAGGGTTCGGAAGGATGCACCATCAGCCGGTCGCAATACGCGATGGCCATGGCCGACAAGAGGAAGGCGATATGGATGCCGGTCTGCGCGATCAGGGTCTTGGCGTCGTAGAGGTTGGCATTGATGAAGGTCTTGAGCAGGTGGATCGACGAGATCCCGATGATGGCCGTGGCCAGCTTGACCTTCAGCACCGAAGCGTTCACATGCGAGAGCCACTCGGGCTGGTCGGGATGGCCTTCCAGGTTCATGCGCGAGACGAAGGTTTCATATCCGCCCACGATCACCATGATGAGCAGGTTGGAAATCATCACCACGTCGATCAAGGCCAATACCACCAGCATGATGGTTTGTTCATTGAGCTTGTCGGGGCGGGTGGCGCCGGGAATGGCGACCGCATCCAGGATATGGTCCAGCGAGCTGGCGCTGCCCATGGCCGCGCCGATGAGATCGACCAGCTCGACCCAGAAGTGATACACGTAGACGCACTGTGCCAGGATCAGGCCCAGGTAGAGCGGCAGCTGCAGCCAGCGGCTCATGAAAATCAGGTTGGGCAGGATGCCGATCTTGCGGGGTGGCTGGGGCGACGAGTTTTTCATGGGTGTCCGTGCTACGCGTGATTCTGGCTGAGGATGACGATATCCGTTGAGCCGCTGCAGCTGCGTTTGCGTTCACTGCCCGGCTCCGGATTTGGGGCCGTATTCTACACGCCCTTGGCCCATTTCCGCGGCATGCCTTGCATCCCGTGTGCGCAGTGCCTGCGGGAAACATCGTCCTGTGCCAGAATGCCAATATGTTGTCTGGATCGTCAGAGAACATCGCAGCGATATGAAGGTCTGCGTCTATGGAGCCAGCCGGGTGCGGTCCTGCCCGGGCTGGCGCAAGGGTGCCGGCGTCGCTGTCCCAGCCCTGATGCAAGCGGCCTCCCGGCGGGATGGGCGCTGCTTGTGTAAGGACTGAGTAAGTGAAACGGCCTATGTTTTGCGGAAAGCAAAAACAAACCTACTGGAGACTACCGTGGCAGACATCGAGACATTCAAGCAAGAGAACCGCGTATTCGCACCCCCGGCCGAGCTGGCCCGCCACGCCGCCATTTCCGGCATGGACGCCTACCAGGCCCTGAACGCCGAATTCGAAAAAGACTACGAAGGCACCTGGGCCAAACTGGCCAAGGACAACCTCCAATGGCACAAGCCTTTCACCCAGACCCTGGATGAATCCAACGCCCCGTTCTACAAGTGGTTCGCCGATGGCCAGGTGAACGTTTCGTACAACTGCCTGGACGTCAACCTGGAAAACGGCAATGCCGACAAGACCGCCGTCATCTTCGAATCCGACGACGGCAAGGTGACCCGCGTGTCCTATCGCGAACTGCACCAGAAGGTTTGCCAGTTCGCCAATGGCCTCAAATCGCTGGGCATCAAGAAGGGTGACCGCGTGGTCATCTACATGCCCATGTCGGTTGAAGGCGTGGCTGCCATGCAGGCCTGTGCCCGCATCGGCGCGACGCACTCGGTGGTCTTCGGCGGCTTCTCCGCCAAGTCCCTGCACGAGCGGGTGATCGATGCCGGTGCCGTGGCCGTGCTGACCGCTGACTACCAGGTGCGCGGCGGCAAGCAACTGCCCTTGAAATCCATCGTCGACGAAGCCCTGGCCATGGGCGGCTGCGATACCTTGAAGCACGTGGTCGTCTACAAGCGCGCCGGTGCCGAGATCAACTGGGTCGAAGGCCGCGACCTCTGGCTTTCCGATGTGGTGGCGAACCAGCCGGACACCTGCGAGCCGGAATGGGTGGATGCCGAGCATCCGCTGTTCATCCTCTACACCTCCGGTTCCACCGGCAAGCCCAAGGGCGTGCAGCATTCTTCGGCGGGCTACCTGTTGTGGGCCGTGCTGACCATGAAGTGGACCTTCGACATCAAGCCCGACGATGTCTACTGGTGCACCGCCGACATCGGCTGGATCACCGGTCACACCTACATCGCTTATGGTCCGTTGGCCGTGGGTGCGACCCAGATCGTCTTTGAAGGCGTGCCGACCTATCCGAACGCCGGCCGCTTCTGGGACATGGTGGCGCGCCACAAGGCCACCATCTTCTACACCGCGCCCACCGCGATCCGTTCGCTGATCAAGGCGGCTGATGCGGATGAGAAGGTCCATCCCAAGCAATACGACCTGTCCTCGCTGCGCATCCTCGGTTCGGTGGGTGAACCCATCAATCCGGAAGCCTGGATGTGGTACTACAAGAACGTCGGCCGCGAGAACTGCCCCATCGTCGATACCTTCTGGCAGACCGAGACCGGTGGCCACATGATTTCGCCGCTGCCGGGTGCCACACCGCAGGTGCCTGGTTCGTGCACGCTGCCGCTGCCGGGCATCACGGCGGCCATCGTCGACGAGACCGGCAACGACATCCCCAACGGCAATGGCGGCATCCTGGTGGTCAAGCGTCCTTGGCCGTCGATGATCCGTACCATCTGGAACGATCCGGAACGCTTCAAGAAGAGCTACTTCCCCGAGGAGCTGGGTGGCAACATCTATCTCGCTGGTGATGGCGCCGTGCGCAACAAGGAGACCGGCTACTTCACCATCACCGGCCGTATCGATGATGTGCTCAACGTGTCGGGTCACCGCATGGGCACCATGGAAATCGAATCGGCGCTGGTGGCCAACAGCATCGTGGCTGAAGCCGCCGTGGTGGGCAAACCGGATGAAACGACTGGCGAGTCGATCTGCGCCTTCGTGGTCTTGAAGCGTCCGCGTCCGACCGGTGAAGAAGCCAAGCAGATCGCCAAGGAATTGCGTGACTGGGTGGCCAAGGAAATCGGCCCCATTGCCAAGCCCAAGGAAATCCGCTTCGGCGACAACTTGCCCAAGACGCGCTCCGGGAAGATCATGCGCCGCCTGCTGCGCGTGCTGGCCAAGGGCGAGGCGATCACCCAGGACGTTTCCACGCTGGAAAATCCGGCCATCCTGGATCAGCTCAAGGAAGCGCAGTAAGCCGGAAGTCGCCGCTGCAAGGCGGTGACAGGCGAGCCGGCAGGGCAGGGCGTTGTGGTTTGAACGCCTGGTCCTGCCGGTTTTTTCATGGTCTTTTTGAAAAATATGCAGAAAAGACTTGGCTTCGGCGAGAAGCTTGCTATAATGCATGGCTTCGCTGAACGCGAACCCGAATCCAGGAGAGGTGGATGAGTGGTTTAAGTCGCACGCCTGGAAAGCGTGTATAGGTTCATAGCCTATCGGGGGTTCGAATCCCCCCCTCTCCGCCAGCTTGAACAAAGGCCCGCAGAAATGCGGGCCTTTTTCTTTGTGCTATTAAAAAGCAGTTGTGCTATTCGAATTTGCTGTTCAAGGGCTTGACGCGCTCGGCTTTCCGACGATACACGCGTTTGGTTGTCCGGCTGTCGGCATGGGCCAGGAGCTGCTGGGCATGCTCCAGGGTCTCAGCATCGCTGGCGCACTTGGCGCGCAGGTCATGTTCGGTGAACCGCTCCTTGATCTCGGTTTCCTCCATGACGCGATCCACGAAATTGCGCCACATCGAATCCCACCCGCCGGCTCGGCCGGTCTCTTCGTCCAAGTATCCATCCCCCAGACGGTTGCAGAATAGAAAGTTGCTGATGCGCGGCCGCGCTGCTTTGGCCGCATCGACGGCGGCTTTCAAGTCCGGCGTCCATTCGTAGATCAGGCTCTTGCCGCTGGAGTCCTTCGTCTTCTCCGGCGTGACATGGATGCCGTCCTCTTTCAGGTCGGACATCGTCAAGCGCAGCATGTCGCCACGGCGCAGGCCGGTGAGCAGCTTGATTCGGATATAGGCCTGGATCACCAGCACGCTGCCGGCCTTGCGCTTCGGCTCCAGCGCCAGCATCTCCACCACCTCCGCATCCTCGATATACCGCGTGCGCGACTTCAGCCCCTTGAGGCGGATTTCACCCTTGAATGGGTGCCGGTCAAGATAGCCCCATTCCACGGCCTTGGTGTACGCGTGCGACAGCACCTCGACCTCTCGGCGCGCCGCCGTGCCTGACTCCTTCCGCGCCTCGATATACTGGTAGACGTTCTGCGGGCGCAGCATGTCCAATGCGTTGTCGCCAAGCACGGCCTTCAGCCGCTTGATGGCCACCGCATTGTGCGCCTGGGTCGTCGGCTTTTTCTCGGGTACCACCTCCAGGCTGTATCGGTCCAGAAGCTGCGCGATGGTACTAGCCGCCTGCTGGTTCAGTTCCAAGCGCCGCGCCCATTCCTTGTAAGCCTCGGGCAGCGATGTACCTAACTTGAACTGGCGCTTGCCATCCCAGCGCCCTTCACTGCCTGGCGGGACCTGGTAATAGTAGGCGCCATGGTAGAGCCGCCAGCGGGCTGGCAAGCCGGCGTTCTCTGGATTGCGTTTTCTAGGCATTGGACAGGTTCAGGCGGAAGACTTTTGCGGCTGGCTTGGCCGGTGCATCAAAGAAGGCTTGGGCAGCGTCACGAAGCACCAGCGTCTTGCCGTCGGCGCGCACGCGGAATGGGATGCCCATTTTGTTCAGTGCTTTCTGCTGCGAGCGGGCGCGTTCTTTGCCGGTAAGGCGGATCACTTCATCGTCGTCAAGAAACATCGTCATCTCCCGGCCACCGCTTCCTCTCCCTTGCGTTCCTGCGCTCGTCTCGTCGTGGTTTGCGGCTCATGGCTCGCTCCACGATTTAGCTGCAGCGACTGATGTGATTGCGCGACGAATTACGCTCATTTCATCTGCACCGTTGATGTCAGCGAAGAAGACGCAACCGCCCAGGTTGTTCATGATCTTGACCACGCCATCCTCGACCAGCAGGCCATAGTCCACTGCGCGCAGTAGGCGCAGCGCATCGCCGTCGTCATCGCGCGAGTTCCAAATCCGACCATCATTTATTTCAATACCGCAGTAGTCTGGCGTCCATAGGTATGCGCCTTTGATGCCCGCAGCCTTCGCCGCCATCTCCAACAGCTCGCGATCTGTGCTCATGCGATCCTCCTGAATTCAACCACCCACACCCATGGATTGGCGGCCCAGCTGCCAGCACCTCCGATGCTCTCCCATAGCGCCATGAAGGCGATGCGATCATCGCCGCCATTCAGGTCTTTGACTTGCGTTTCTTGTTCCTGCGCCCATGACATAGCTCCTTCGGCATAGGCGTCGGCCTGGCTGATGTCCAGCAAGCGCTCCACGCGCACGCATGTGATTTCCAGAAGGATGCGACTGGCCCAACGGGGCATGTGGATGCTTGGTCGCCACGGATCAGCATCACGCTTTTCAGTGGCCGCATATTCAATGCGCTTGCAATGCTCTTTATCTGGTACATACCGGGCCACTCCGTACTCTGGCTTCACCGCATTAGGTGGACTGATTTTGACCACGCCGCGCCAAGTCTCGCGCACCCACAATCGGTCGCCAGGCTGGCCATGAGGGCACATGAGCCCTTCGCCAGTGCGTGTGTGAAATATGCCGCCTTGCTCGGGAATTTTTTCGCCTGACGCGGTGCGGCCACCCCGTTCACCACCGATGGTGATTGGCTCCCACTCCACCAGAGGGTTATGGTGCGGAAACTTTACGATGCGCCGGGTCTGCGTCTTGTCACCGGCCAGGATGGCGCGCACCATCGGAGCCGAAAACAGAATCGGGCGCTCTTTCACAGCTGTCTTCATTCTTCCTTCTCCTTGACTATGCGGTAGGCGATGATGTCGCCATTAATCTTTGTACCGTCATGCGACCAGTCAAAAAAATCAGCCGTCGCTGGGCGAGTCCCGAAGCCCGATCCACGGAATTTCACGCTCACCGTTTCACCTGGAACTGGGCAATCACCACCCTTCCACTCAATCCATTCAGACATGCTCTATCCTTTCTATCGGGGAGGGTCAGTCGCCCTTGTTCAATTTGTCCGCGATGATGGCAACCAAGACCAATCCGGTGGCGAATGCCATCATGTAGATCACGGCCCCGATGGCCCCATGCTTGTGGCACCAATCAATGATGCCCATGGTTATGCCGCGCTTCATGCTTCCCCCTCGGGCGCAGGGGCCGCTGTACCTGCCAGCAGATCCGCCCACATGTCCTGATACGATCCGTAGGCATCTGCCTGGATCATTTCGAATACATGCGCCATCGCTTTGTTGTGCTCCTTCGGCACCACAACGTGCCCCTCTGGGATGGCGCGGGAGAGGATTACACCGACGAATCGCAAAATATCGCCTTCAGTCAACGGATATTTCTCATTCGGTTGCCCAACATGCGTGTCCCACAGGTGCATAATTTCTTGGTTTTCCATGGTCATCCTTCAAAAAGGTCAGCAACAGCTTTGCGCGCCTTCCTGGTGGCTCGCGCAGTCTCTGCGTGGTGCTGGGCGTCATAGCGAAGATGGCAGCGCTGGCAAAGTGCTTTCAGGTTATCGGGCGCGCAATTCTCCGGCGTGTGGTCAAGGTGCGCAATCGTCAGCACAACGTTTGTCCATTTGCCCGAGCACTCATAATCTGAATGTCGGATGCGCCCGAGCTGCGTTCCCGTGTCGGCATCAAAGACATAGCCATCCTTGTCCATGTAGGTGTCAGCACTTTCGCCAATCCCGCGCATGATGCGTTCACCATTTGTCACCTTGCATTGCTCGCAGCAGTTGCCAGCGCGCTCAAGAATCGCAGCGCGGATCTGCTTCCAGTCGGCCGGATAGCGGCCCTTGTTCTCAGGCTTGATCGGCATATCAAATCCTCCTACCCCACTGACACTTACCCGAAGAATGCCCGGTCATGCCGCAGAGGCAGCAAACAGGCTGCTCTGCGCGTTGGATGGCGGTGGTGGGGGTCATGGCTTGTCTTTTGCGGCCTCATTCAGCCGTTTTGCATGAATCAGCGCCTGGTCCCATCCGTTGCGCTTGAAGATGTCATAGCGCTTAACGGTCTTGCGCTCATGGGTGTCTTGGACATAGGCATATTGGCTGCCTGATGCTTTCAGAACCACGTAGCGCTCTGGCTCTTGCTGTTCCGCTGGCTTCAGTTCATCGCTCACGATTTCCCTCCTTCTTCTGCTGGCTGGCCGAGTGCGGCGCGGTCTGGCACGAAGTAGCCGGGCACCATGCGCTCACCATCACCTGGCCTTTGGTCGTCGTGCCACATGGCGTAATGGAAGAATTCCTTGCCGTCGTTTTCATCTTCACGAATGCGGTAGATCGCATACGCACGCACCCGCTCATCCGCCACCGGCTGCGCCACCGCTGGCGAGGCAACTGGCCGCATTTCATAGTTGCAAATTTCGTCGAATGAATGGTCTGGCCAATCGTCGTATTCCGGCGTTCCCTCTGCAGGACGGTGGCGAACATCTACTTTGGTGGCCTCGTGCGTGATGACGCCGCAGACGATGTTTTCAACTTCTTCACTCCATCCATCACTCAGATGATCCATGATGGCGTCCTTAGCTGCTGCGTCGCGCTCCTCTTCCGTGTTGAAAATCTCCGGGTGTGAATAGCCTGCCGGATCGAGCAGGAAGAACTTGCCTTGCACAGGCACCGGCCCTGCTGGTAGCGCGAGCTGGGAGGCGGCCTTCTTTACCTTGGCGGCCAGCTCTTCCTCGTCCAACTTACCCAGATAGCAATCACCCAGCACAGAAGCGGCCAGCTTCTTCACATCAGCCATGAATGCATCCTCTTCCGGCTTCGGCAGCGCCTGCCCCTCTTCCGGCTGCAGGGCGCGCTCTGCTAGGGCGATCAGGGAAGAAACAACTTCCGGTGTGCATGCATCTTTAAACGCCTTGGCATATGCTTCCTCGATCAGGCGGAGATGGTCCTTATCTCCGCAATACACATTCCCTGGCGTGGCGTCATGCACTTTGCGCTTCAATTCAGCCAGCTCTTCGGTTGTCATGATCATGAAAGCCTCTCGGAAAGGTCAATTGCGTAGACTTCGACCTCTTCAGGCCCGAAGTGCGGATGTGTCAATTTCGTGCGCCGATAGCCATGCCATGCGAAGAGCATGATTTTTTCCAGTTCATGATTTGCAGGATAGCCAAGACGGATTTCTATCGCGTCGTAGTCGCGACCGGCCAAGCGCTTCTGCCAGTACGGCGTGCACAGTCGGTATTCCTCGCCCTTGGTGCCGATGCGGATGCTGTCGAAGTAGATGCGCTTCAGATTCAATACGAGGATGCTCATTTACCCTCCCCTTGCGCGGCGATGGCTGCGTCAATGGCGGCGTCCATGCTTTCGTCGTTGCCAGTGACGAGGCGGATTGTCCAGCCGGTGCGCTCTGCAATCGGCAGATCCTTGTGATGCGGATGCACGGCCACATAAGCCATTTGGTCGCGCAGCCACCGATACCGCTTCGCATCCAGTTCCAGTGCATCATCCTTCCCTGCATCAGAGGGGGTGGGGGAGGTGATCAGCGCACGGATCGCACTTTCGCAATCCTGGCAGCCGGTGTACGCATCACTCTTCATCTCGGGCCACTTGTGGCTCTCTCGCCTGTCGTAGTCGTCGCCCAGGTTCTCGCAAACCTTCGCTGCTTCCTCCAGCCCTGCTGCGCGCCCTTGGGTGACTGCATGGCCCATGATCGCGCTGACCATGGCCAGCATGTGCTCTTCCTGCGCGTCCGCCGCAAACTTGTCCAGTGCTTCGCGCACCTCCGGTATGTCGCAGATGCGCTGCGCTTCAGGCCAGCCGATGGGGGTGCTCATGCTGCGCCCTCGGTGATACGGCCCTGGCCGTCGCGCTCGATGTTGTCCGGCAGCTCACCGCCCAGTGCAGCGACCAGTGCCGACAGCAGCTTGGCCATCTCACCGGCGAACAGCATGAAATCGCCGTCAAAGCGCTCGTCGGCATTCTTGCCGCTGATTTCGTGGTCTTCCTTCAGCACGTCCAGCAGCGCGATCTTCTTGATGGACAGGTTCTCGGCCAGGGTGAAGCTGATCTTGTCGGCCCAGGTCAGCGCCAGGCGCGTGCACTGCTTGCCGGTCTCGATGTGCTGGCGGATTTGGTCTGCTTCCAGGGTGTGGCGCACGTACCGCACGGTTGCGCGGCTCTCGGCGGTGGAGCGCAGCTCGGTGTCCTGGTCCACGGTAAAGCTCTCCGGGGCCTCGTCGCTGGCCAGCCAGTCGGTCATGGCCGCGCCCGGCGACATCACGGTGCGCACGGTTTCCAGCGGGAACTTCGGCACAGCCTTGAACAGCAACTTGAGCGCTTCCTCGGCCTTGGCCGGGCTGCTGCTGTCGGCCACCAGCCAGCCGTTCACAGGGTCGATCCAGACCCACATGCTGGACAGGCGCGTGAAGGCGCGTGGCAGCAGTTCGTCGGTGACCTGTTCCTTCAGTTCCTTGGTCTGCTTGCGGCCGGGCGGGAAGCCTTGCTGCTCTTCCAGCTCCTTGGCGCGCTCGCGGGTAACCTGGTTGATGACCGACTGCGGCAGGATCTTCTTTTCCGTCTGCAGGCGCAGCAGGAACTGGCGATTCACCATATGCACGAAGCCGTTGGAGCTGTCGCGCGCGGGCACCCAGCCCATGCACTGCATGTCGAGGCTACCCAGCGGCGTGAATGCCTGCGGCGCGAGGTGCCGCGCCAGGCCTTCGGCGGTGATGGCCCAGTTCTTCTGGAGACGGTAGATTTGCGCGTTCTTGAACATGTCGGTCCTTTGGTTGTAGGTGGCAGACTATTTCCGGCCGTCGTGCCAGGGCGACCCGCTGGGGCGGCGGGCAGGGGGAGTGGTCAGTCTGGTGAGAAAATCTGCTCGACACCGGAGTTGGCCGGCACCGTCACGTCCGAGTTGCTTGCATCTTCCGGCGCATCGAATAGTGCGATAGCGCCTTCTTCCGGATAGTCTGTGGACCATGCATACGGCCCAGGACCGCTGTGGCTGGTCTCGTCGCCCAGCGCAATCGTCAATTCGCTGTCCATCTGGTCAGGATCGGTATCGCGGTCAGGAGCTGTGTAGTCGAGTGCTGCCAGCAACTGATGGCCAGTGAGGACGATGCCAGCCTGACGCTCGCGATCAATGATCTGAGCGAACGCTTCGGCCAAGCGAGGGTCCATCTCGATGCCCTTGGTGGAATCTTCACACCATGCCTGCGCTGCAATTTCACGCGAACGGCGCGATGCGGGCTGGGATTCTTGGGTCATGCTGCTTCCTTTCGTTGGTTGATGGCGGTGAGAACGTGGTTGCTGATGGCGTAGCACATGGCCTGGAAGTCCGACTCGTGATAAAGCTTCGCGGCCTTGTCGGTACCGGCGTGGACGAAGCCCAGTCCGGCCAGGCCGTCAGCGGTGATCGACAGCGGGGCGATGCGCTCGCAGATCTGGCCCAGGCGCAGGGTCGGCTGGCCGGAAGGTTCGCGGCGGGGCGCGGCGGCCGGCGCTGCCACGGTGCGCGGCGCGTGCGCGGCGGCCTCGGCTTCCTGAGCCTTCTCGGCCAGGATGTTCTGCTGCTGGACGGCGGACTCACGCTCACGACGCTCGGCTTCCTGGCGGCTGATTTCGGCTTCATGGGCTTGCGCTTCGGCCAGCTTGACCTGCATCTCAGCGCGCGCGGCTTCTACTGCTGCAACGACACGCGGCCGTTCATCATTCGCGTAATTCCCGGCGCCGGCCTCGAAGTAGCTGATCGCCTTTTGGACATAGCCAACGCGATTTCCTTCGATGCGGCGAGCCGCAGCCCAGATTCTGTCAATCAGTGCATCCTCTTCATCCTTCAATTTCTGCTGTTCACGCTGTGCGCGTGCTTCTGCTTCGGCACGGATGCGCTCGCGCTCCTGCTCCTGGCGCTGCTGGTGCTCCTTGATGCGGCTGGTGATGGTCAGCTGGAAGTCTTCCATCGGCTTGGCCACCAGTTGCTGCAGGTCGGCCAGCAGGGCGCGGTGCTCGTCTGCGTGCTCGGCCACCCAGGCCAGTTTCTTGCGGATGTCGGCGGCGGCCATGTCGGCGGCGGCCTTGCCGTTCGCTAGTGCTGCGTCCAGCTTTTCCTTCATGCTGGTGAGCGACTTCAGGCCCTTGATGGCGCCGGCGAAGTCGGGCATGGCCACGGCCAGGCGCACGCCTTGGATTTCCGACTGCAGGGCCTCGCCGTGGGCGGCCATGGCCTTGCGGGCAGTCTCGATCAGTTCGGCGCGGCGGCGCTCCTTCTCGCTGGCCAGCAGCTTCTCGGCCATGCTGCAGTTCTGTTGCAGGAGGGCATCCAGCATCTCGGCAGCGCGAACCGCTGCATCAACGGCTTCCATCTGCGAGAAGATGCGGCCCTTGGCCAGCTTGATGGCTTCGCGGCCGGACTTCATTTCCTTGATCTGCAAGTCCAGGTTCACGAAGTCTTGATCGGTCTTCGGCTCGCGGATCAGGTCGTTTGCGAGGAAGTTGCGCACGGCCACTTCGAATGCCGGGAAATTGTTGACGACAGCAATCGTGCCGCTGACCTGCACTGAAACGGCCGGCAGCGCCAGCACCGGCTCGGCGGCCAGCACCTTCTCGGCCTCTGGCAACTGGTATGCGGCCAGGTCCTTGTCGAACTGGCACCAGCCGGCCAGGATGCGCTCCTGCCATTCGGCATCGGGCAGCACCACGGCATAAGCGAACTTCTCGCGGGTGCCATCGGAGACGACGAAATACAGTTCCTTGGCACCAGTGACCATGAGCACTTGCTGGCACTGCGGCAAGTGTTCTTCAGGTACGATGCCGGCCGAAACCGAGGCGAAGAGATCGGCGTTGTACTGCTTGTGCTCGAATGCAACGTCTTCACCCATGGTCAGGCCATCGCACGAGGCCGACATCTCATAGCTGGCCCAGGCCGGCATCAGTTGCGCGGAGCAGGTGACCGGGTACAGCTCTTCGCCGATCAGGTCTTCCACCAGCGGACGCGCCAGCGCTTCGACCTCGTGGCCGCGATCCAGGATGTTCTCCTGCACCCAGTCGCTGAACTGCTTTGCATCGCCCAGGTACTTCAGGCGCAGAAGTTCGGCGCGGCTGGCTTTCTTGGACAGGCCCAGCATTGCAGCGGCTTCGCTGGCCCCGTAGTGGGTCAGGCGGAATTGGTCCCAGGCCTCGGTGCCTTGCTCAAGCGGGTGAATAATCATTTTTGCTCCTTGGTGTTCAATCATGTTCGTGACTCCAGCTATCGATGGTCAGCTTCTGGTCTTCGGTGAGCTTGCCCTTCGTTTCGATCTGGGCGATCAGTTGGTCAGGCGTTTTCTTCCCGGACAAGATGAGATCGCGCCATGCAGCTTGGTTTTGCTCAAAGCGCTCAGGGGTGCACATGCCGATTTCCGGGCGTGGCGCGGGCTTTGTGGGTGCTTCCTGCATCGTGCTGGCGGGGGTGTCAATCGCCTTGCCTTCCATCTCGTCGGCGGTCGGAGCGGAGCCCGTCATTTCAGGGAAGCCACGGCGCAGCGCTTGTGCTTCGGCGCACTTCGCCAACTGGCCGCGCGGGCGCTTGCGCCACATGGTGTTGGGCTGGACGCTATCCTTCCCGGCAGTGGCATAGTTCTCGATCCAGTATTCTTTGGCGAAGAACTCGCCCACAGAGCCATTCGGCAAAATGCGTTTCACGGTGACGCGGCACCATTCAGGCGCACGGAACCGCTGGCCATCCAGTTCGAACTCGACATCAGGCCCGAACTCGGGCTCGCTGATGCCGGCAAGGGCGTTGCTGCGTGCAGCTTGGGTGCGGTACAGGCCCACGCCAGGCATGATCACGTCGCGCATGCTCTTGCTGTTCTTGTCCCACATGGGAACGATGTGCACGGGCTTCTGCATCGGGTCCAAGGCGGCGGCCCGGCAATAGCTGATGACCATCTTGATGCTGCTCAAGGCGGCGCCGGGGTAGAGACTGGATTGCAAAACGTCAATCAGTTCGTCCTCGGACATGGCCAGGGTGCGGCCGTCTTCTTGAAATTCGACAACTGCGTTCATGTCTATCCTCAGTCTTTGTTTTGGGCCGGCGGCAGCATTGCTGCGATAGCCGGATCGGGGAACTTGGTGAAAAGCCGGGCTTTCAGCTTGGCTTCAGCCTTGGCCCGTTCTTGCTCGTTCTTCTCTTGCTCAATCGGTGCAGTGAAAGAGCTCACGAAAAAGCAGCACAGGAGGGCGGTGGCGAAGATGGTTTTCATGTTGCTGGCCACACGTGGGCGACGATGGCGGCGTTGATCTTGGCGAAGTCATCGCCCTCGCATACTTTCACCATGCCGCGAGATTCAGTCTTCTCGAAAACGTCATGGCTCGTGCTTGCAATCCAGCGCTTCGCATAGAACTCGCGACCGCAGTATTCGGCAGTGCTGTGCACGGCGTCCTTGCTGAACCAGATGATTTCTACCTTCTCGCCCGGCAACGGCTTCCCCAGCATCCAGTCAATCCAGGCGAGGCGGTCGGCACGTCTTCCGTCGTAACCTCGGTCTGCGAATCCATTGCGGTTCTGCCATGTCCAAAGCGACCCAGACTTTCCAAGGCCGAGAGATACATCGCAGTATTCTTTCAGGCGAGAGACATCGATACCCGTATCTACAGACACGTCGTCAAGAGCAACGCAAATATATTCAGTGCCGTTAGCGACATGTATCCGCGCCAACTCCAGCGCCCGCCGTTCGTCCTTGGTCAGTGCCATCACGCCACCCCGCAGCTCTTGAGGAACAGCGCGGCAAAGCACAGACCGCCAAAGGCCGCCATCAGGTGATAGCCGATGGTTGCAATGAACAGGGCAGCGCGTGCGCCACGGCGTGCCAAGCGCCGAACGGTCGGGCGGTGCTTGCCGCTGTCAACGCGTGCGCGCCAGTCAATCAAATGCAAATGGCTCATCGTTCTCTCCTCTTAGTAGGGCGGCCAGGTCATCCAACCTGGCCGAGCGCTTCTGCTTGCGCTGCATGTTTCAACAGCGAAGGAATGGTTCGCGCCAAAATCAGAGCGGGCCGGATTGGGTACCGACTGGGCGAGGAAGTCTGTTACCTCGTGGCTCGCCGGCTTACATAGTCCGGTGCCTTCCCACTGTGGCCAGCAGTGCGCCTGCTTGTGCGCTCCCTCTCTGATGTTGGCCCTCTGTTCGTATTCAGAGGGCCATTCGAAAATGAGGTATTCCGCGCTTGTTACATGGCATCCTCCCCGATGATTCCCGCCTTTACGGCTGAGGCGGTTACGCCCAAAAAACAGCTATCCAAAATCAGAGCGGGCCGGACACCACCCCGGCATGAGACTGTCGGCACGTCTCTCAGCGATCCCCCGCACAAAGCTGGCAGCGGGTAGAGTCCGTTTCTTCCCCAGGCATACGAGCCCGGCATATTTCCAGTGTTGCGTGTTCTGTGTGACTACCTTCCACGCCGCCGCTCTGATATTGACCCTGGCCTTTATCGACGCCAGGGCGGTCTACTCACAGGTGCCGCTGTGATACCGGGGCGCTGGCCAGAATCAAATTCGGTGTTTTGTTTCGGAGAACACCCAGGCATGCAGGCCTGTTTGAAACTCCACCATCTAGCCGTAATCCAACTGTCCCGGCCTCGCCGGTTCGGGCCCGCTGCCTGCGGCATCTGCATATGCGTCAGGCTTCAGCGGGGTAGTGGTGCTGCACATGGCAGCGATCAGGATGAGAAGGAGCATCAGCCCTCCAACTGCGACAGCCGCAGCTTGCTCACCGCGATGTCGCGCAGCAGAACCGAACGCTCTTGCGAAGTCGCGGCGGCCAGCATGCCCGTGGCGTTCTTGATGGACTGGCGGTGCCAGAGGATGCGGATGGCGTGGATCATTGCGTGTCTCCTGCAGCCTTCAGCGCGATCCACTTTGCGGCGAACTCGCGCTCAATATCAAAGACGCCTTCGACCTTGATAAACGGCACCGGAGTGCATTCAATGCCGAGCAGGTTCCCGCAGTGCCATTCATTGCGCTTCAGGTAGATGCTGCCCGCTGGTGTTCCGTCCGCCTCGCGGATAGCACCATGGCTATCAATCGTCAGCACGGACTTGCCACTCGGCATGTGCACCACGTGCGTGATGTCTGTAGTGGTGTCGAGGCTCAAAACGTGGAGCCCATCAACGCGGCGCATATCAATCATTGCGGGGCTCCTGCGGCGGCGAGGGCGGCGCGGGCTTGGCGCAGTTCAGGCTGAATTACTGCAAGGCCATCCAAATCTCCCTCAAACACGCTGACGCAATCACGAAGTGCACGCACCAGCGCCTCATGGCTATTCACGCAACGTGCGGCATATTCAGCATTTGCTTTTGCATCAATGCCATCACCCCAATGTTCGCTCCACAGTTCAAACCACGCGTCCTTTTCGCCGTCATAGAAGACGGCAACTTGACCCGCATGTACGTTGGCTTTTTCAACTAGCCACGGCGTCGGAGTGTGCTTGTTCATGTTCTGTCCTATCTCTATGCGTGGTGGTGGTCAGGCGGTAACTTCCAGATCAGCGCGAGTAGGCAGGCTGTCGCCTTCGGCTGGTGGGTCGATCTTTTTCAAGCAGTGCAAATAAGCGCCCATCCCGCTGTCGGCATATACGACCGCCAGACCGTCAACAATCGCGCCACAGGAATCGCAGCTTTCCGGCGCGGTCATCTTCGATAATGCGTATGCCGTGAATGCAAATCCCAAGGGGATGTTCTTTGTCCCGCCGCAGCACGGCATTCCACGCACGATCATCACCAGATCGCCAACCTTGATATCGCTCATCTCAATTCCCCTGTAATTGGTGGTCAGATACCTGCGTATTCGTGCTCGTCGCGGTCCAAATGGCGCTGCATTTCGCGCTGCATCTGCATCGAATCTTCGCGGCGCTCGTCGGCATACTGCTTGCCGATACCGGCCTCGCGCATCTCGCGGTTGAAGTTGTCCAGCAGGCGCTGGCTCAGTGCGTCGGTGAGGTCAACAACCTGGCCGCCGACGTTGATGGCGATGGCCTCAGCTTCGAATTCTTGGCTGAATCGGCAGAAGGTCCCGTACAGCTCGACCGGCAGATCGCCCACGCTGGTGACGTAGGGGATCAGCATCAGGCCCTTGGGTACGGCGGGGAAGTTGGTGGGCAGGCTCATTCCGCCACCTCGTCTACCGGCTCGTCGACAGGCTGCGACAGATCAATACGCGAGCGCGCAACCTTGATCAGCAGGCGGTATTCGTGGCCGATTTTTGAATTGCCGTGGCGCTCATCGACGGCCAGCAGGAACGCGTCATCGGAGCCGGCGAAGCAGCCGCGCGTGACCATCAGCGTGTTGTCTTTGGCGCGGTAGACGGTCATGGTGCCGTTTTCGCTGCCGACGTTGGTGAACCATACGATTGCGCTGCGGCCGAAGACCCGGGCGTCGCCGTAGACCCGGGCGTTGCCGAAGACCCAGGCGTCGCCGAAGACCCGGGCGTCGCCGTAGACCCAGGCGTCGCCGTAGACCCAGGCGTTGCCGAAGACCCAGGCGTCGCCGGAGACCCGGGCGTCGCCGTAGACCCAGGCGTTGCCGAAGACCCGGGCGTCGCCGTAGACCCAGGCGTCGCCGTAGACCTGGGCGTTGCCGGAGACCTGGGCGTCGCCGGAGACCCGGGCGTTGCCGAAGACCCGGGCGTCGCCGTAGACCCGGGCGTCGCCGTAGACCTGGGCGTTGCCGAAGACCCAGGCGTCGCCGGAGACCTGGGCGTCGCCGGAGACCCGGGCGTTGCCGAAGACCCAGGCGTCGCCGAAGACCTGGGCGTCGCCGAAGACCCGGGCGTTGCCGAAGACCCGGGCGTTGCCGAAGACCCAGGCGTTGCCGTAGACCTCCAAATTTTTCTCCGACTCAACGTAACCGCCCAACTGACCAGCGGCAGCGAAATAGCTGATCGCGACCAGCGCGCGGATACGGTAGAGGGTGCGGCCGTCCCAGGTCGTTACGGTGTCGTCTTTCAGCAGTTCGTATTTCTTGTTTGCGCTCATCGCTCTCTCCATCTGTGTGTGCAAAAATCAGCCGAAAGCCAGTTCGCTGGCCAGCGCGATGTGCGCCAGGGTCTTGGCGGCTTGGTCGGCGGCCTTCTTTTCAGCGCGGGCAGCTTGTGCCTTGGCCTCAGCCACCATGGTGCGTGCTTCTTCGGTGGTGATCTTGGTCAGGCCGTTGTGCGGAACGAAGGAGTAGAACTGCTCATTGCGCGACAGCAGGTATGCATCCGGTGCGTTGTCGCCAGGTGTCGGCATGGCCGCAACCACCATCAGGTTGGACACGAAACCGACCTTCACGAACTGGCCGACTACCCATTGCTGTTTGCTGTGCTTGATCATTTCTTCCTCCATCTCGTTGTGTGCTGCGATGGAGTTATTATTACCGAAACGGTAAATCAAAGCAAACCAAAAAGGTAATAATCCTTATTATATTTTGTTACCGAAACGGTCAATTTAATAGCTTTTTGAAATATGCAGGCGTAAAAAAACCGCCCGAAGGCGGTTTGAAATGATTCGCGCTGTCTATTTCCATTCAACCTGATCAAGGACCAGGCCTGGAACGCCAAGGGGAAGCTGGCGGACGGTTCCATAGAAGACGCCTTTGCAAAGAATGACTTGGCAGCCATTCGCCAGTTTCTTTCGGTCCTCACGCGGCAGCTTGTCGTATGTAGCAAAAACGGGATTCATATCAAGCTCATCACTTTTTATCAGAAGCTGCTCTCCTATTGTCTGAGCTAAAGCGCCAACCATTACTTTCTTCCCATTCAACTCTTTGATATCAACTTTCAGATCAGAAAACTTCATCCAAGCGTAGCCTTTTACTGGCTGCTGGGCGGCTTGATACTCCTTCACTGCCGCATCCCTGATGTTGTCGTAGCAAGCCAAACGCTTCTTGTCATCCTTAACCACGGCGCATTTGCTGAACATATCCGTTGCGTCTAGCGCTTGGGCCGCTCCCGACATAAAAAGTGGGAAGGCGGCAAAGAAAATTCGTTTCATACACTACCCCTTAATAATGCATTTTAGAAATCTTCTCTCTGCAGCATCACCACACGTCCGATCACAATGCAGTTTCCCTGCGTGCATTCGTGCGGGTGGAAGCGTGCCTGGTCCGGATTGTCGGACATGAGGAACCAGCGGCCATAATTGCGCGCCATGCGCTTGATGACGGCCTCACCGTCCAGGTTGACCGCATAGGTCTTGCCGTCCTTGGGGATGGTGTCTGCGATGTTGATGACCACAGTATCCCCGGCCGACATCGTCGGCTCCATGCTTTCCCCCTTTACGCCGATGGCGACAAGTTTCTCCGCGACATACCCCTTTTTGATCAGCCACTCTTTGCGGAAGGTGATAGGTCTTCCGTCGTCCATATCTGGGGCTGATTCGAATCCCGTAATGCCGGCTGACAATTTAAGTTTGACCTTTCTGATTTCTACGAATTCTTCGTTGTCCGGGTCGTGCTCAATGATGCGCGTATATCCAGGCGGCAATGGGACCTCGTGGTCAGCGTCCATCCAAAATTCTGGGTAGCCGAATTCCGCCTCGATCTTCCGAGCGGTTCCGTTGCCGATATCCTTGGAACCAGAAAGATAACGATTTACCAACGATGGCGTGCTGTAGCCGAGTCGATTTGCGGCAGTTGTTTGACTGCCGTCACACTTCTGCGCAATCACGCTCGCGAAGTTAAGCTGCCGGATTTTCTGTATAGGTTTCATGCGGGGGATTAAGCCAGCATATACCGCAATGGTAAATGCACTAAAAAGGTAATAAATTTACCTTGCGCTGTTACCGCAATGGTAATAGTATGTGGGATATGAAAACGCCCACTTGCGCAGACTTCAAATCTTTCTATCGCTCCCTCGCGACCGAGGACAAAGCGAAATTTGCCGCGTGCGCCGGCACATCGAAAGAGTACATCGAGGTTCACCTGGTCTACGCGCGCCGCATGCCGCGCAAGGACAAGATGGACGCGCTGCACGCCGCCTGCCTCAAGTTTGGGGCCAAGTTCACCAAACAAGCACTGATCGCCTTCTTCTACGAAGAACAGGCCGCCTGAATTTTTCGAGGCATGGGTTTCCATGCCTAAATTTTTGTCCGTTCTTGCCTCTCAACACTACTCAACTTGCTTGAGAACCATCATGAGCCTTCAACAAATCTCGCTGCCAGTAGAAGTCCGACCCGAAGAAATCGCCCGAGAGAAAACGCTCGGTGACGCCATTGCTCTGTGCGCCAAGGTTGCCGGTTATGCCTTGGACAAGGAACTGCAGATGGAGCTGGGCGCCGACAAAGGCCAGTTCTCGCGCTGGTTGTCGGGCGGTGAGGGCATTGTCTGGCCGAAGCTGCAGAAGCTCATGGATGTGTGCGGCAATGAGGCGCCGGTCCTGTGGATGCTGCATCAGCTGGGCTACGACCTTAACAGCCTGCGCCGCCGCGAAACCGAGACCGAGAAGAAGCTGCGCCTGGCCGAAGAGCGCATCGCCGCTTTGGAACATGAGCGCGAAATCACCATGCGGACCTTCCGCGAACTGCGTGCGTAAGGAGAGGGCGTATGACCACCACCATCGAACTCAGCAAGGTATCGAGCAAGGCCATGCTCAAGGAGCTTTCCTCCCGCGGCCGTCAGAAGGGTGAAGAGGGCATTGCCCTGGCCGTGGAGCATGCTGGCGAATGCTGGCTGGACAACATCCTCCCCGTTTTCCATGACTGGCTGATGGTCCGCACCGAGGCCTTCGCCATCGAGGACTTCCGCATCTACGTCGAGCACCACCGCCCGGAACTCTGCCCTGTGTCCAACAAGGCATGGGGAGTCATCCCGACTGCAGCAAAGAAAAAGGGCTGGATCGTGCGCGACGGCTTCCGCCTGGCAATCTCCCCGCAGACGAGGGGCCACGAAATCAAGATGTACCGGGTGGCCGCATGACAGCCTGGAACGAGCGCATGATCGCGCGCGCCATCTCTCAGCAGACCTTGCAGCGCCGCTGCGTCCTGCTGGTGGATAACTGCAACTGGACCGGCCATGAATGCGATGTCCTTGGCGTCACGCTTGATCTGAGGATCATTGACATCGAGATAAAAATCAGTCGCTCCGATTTGAAGGCTGATGCAAAAAAAGAGAAGTGGTGGCATCGCGCATACAACTGGCCATTCCTCTCGCCGTACAACGTCGAGCACGGCTGCCCGGCCCCTGACCAGCGCCTTATCCATCCGAAAAAGGTCTGGAAGCACTATTACGCCATGCCGGCAGAAATCTGGAAGCCAGATCTTCTGGAGTACCTGGCATCGCCGGCCAGCGGCGTTCTGCTGCTGCGCGACCAAGGTGCGTATATGGACGTGCGCTGCGAGCGCCGCGCCACTCCAAACCGGAACGCTGAAAGGCTGACGCCTGAGCAGGTGATGGATATCACCCGCCTTGCGAACCTGCGCATGTGGGAAAGCTATCAGAAGATTGATTCGATGCGCGAAGACCTGCGGAGCGCAGCATGACGCAGACCCTCATCATGCGCGACCACAGCATCAGCCTTACCGAGACCGAGAAGCAGATCGGCCAGAAGGTGCTGACCGAAGTCCTGCGCGGCGTGGACGAGAAGCACCACAAGCGCTGGCGCCGCGTGGTGAATACCTGGTTCGGCCTGGAAGAGGGCGAGATCACTACAGTTGACACGCGCCACCCGCGCAGCGGCCCATTCCATCGCTTCCACATGGCCATGGAGCAGGCTGTCTTCAATGGCCAGGAGCGCTTCCGTGACTTTGACCGCTTCCGCGACTGGCTGAAGATCGGCGCCGGCCATGTTGAATGGGTGCCAGGCGCCAAGGGCGGCATCGTGCCACTGCCGAAGTCCATCAGCTATTCCGAGATCGAAGAGCAGGAGATGCGCGAGCTGCACGAGCAGATGCTGGCCTTCTTGCACGGTGACCATGCCGCGCCATATCTGTGGCGCCACCTGGATGCCGAAGAGGCCGGCGCCATGATGGCCAGCATTCTGGACGGGTTCGACAAATGATCCGCTCCCAACTCACCCGCAAGAAGGCAGACAAGCCGCGCGAGCCGAAAAATGTTTCCTGCAAGGTTTGCAAGGCCAAGTACGTGAAGCTTTCGATGTCGCACGTGGCCTGCTCGCCGGCGTGCGCGATTGAATGGGCCAAGCGCCAGCGCGAGAAGCGCGAGCGGGAGGCAATGCGTGCCGATCGTGTTGCCGATCGGGCGAAGAAGGAAGCGATGAAGCCGCGGCCCCAGCTGATCAAGGAGGCGCAGACGGCCTTCAATAGGTTCATCCGCGCGCGCGATGCCTTCCAGCCTTGCATCTGCTGCGGCCGCCCGCTGACCGGCAGCCAGGGCCTGAACTCGCACAATGTGGATGCCGGTCATTACCGGTCTGTCGGCAGCGCGCCGCATCTGCGCTTTGATGAACGGAACTGCCACGCCCAACTGGTCCAGTGCAATCGCTACGGCGCCGGCCGCGCGGTGGATTACCGCCTGGGCCTGATCGAGCGCATCGGCCTTGAAGCCGTCGAGGCCCTGGAATCTGACCAGGAATCACGCAACTGGACGCATGACGACCTGCGCTCCATTCGCAGGATCTACGAATTGAAATTGAAGGATTTGCTCGCAGCGCGGGCGGAAGGACAGGCAGTCTGATGGCAACCAGAAAAAATATCAGCAAGAAGACGCGTTTCGAAGTCTTCAAACGGGACTCTTTCAAGTGCCAATACTGCGGGCGTTGCGCACCGGAAGTAATTTTGCACGTCGACCACATCCACCCGGTTAGCAAGGGCGGAGAGAACGACATCCTGAACTACATCACCGCCTGCGCCGAATGCAACGGTGGCAAGAGCGACCGCCTTTTGTCCGACGATTCGGTAATGGCGAAGCAGCGCGCGCAACTCGAAGAACTCAACCAGCGCCGCGAGCAGCTGGAGCAGATGCTGGCATGGCGCGAGGGCATGCGGGACATTGATGACGTCGCCTTTGCGGCAGCATCCGAAGCTTGGCATAACCTTGTTCCCGGGTATTCGCTGAACGATCAAGGCGAGAAGCAACTGAAGAAGGTCATCGAGAAGTTCGGCCTTCAGCAGGTTCTCGCGGCCATCGATACATGCGCCAACTACCTGGAAGAGGGTGACGGTAAATTCACCCACGAGAGCGTGGCACTTGCATTCAGAAAGATCGGCGGTATTTGCCGCATGGCATCCGAGCCGGACTGGAAGCGCGACCTTTATTACATTCGGGGCATCGCTCGCAACAGATTCACCTATGTGAATCAGGTCGAATGCCTTCGCCTTCTGGAAGAGGGCTATCACGCCGGGTTGGAGATCAGCGAGATGAAAAGCATCACGCTGAATGCCCGCAACTGGACCGCCTGGCATCAGGAAATGCGTTCGGCGATGGGGGTCTAGCATGGCTCGCGCGCGCAACATCAAGCCGGCGATCATGGTGAACGAGGATCTCGCGTCCTTGCCGCCTCTGACGCGCCTGCTGTTCATTTACCTGTGGATGCTCGCAGATCGCGAGGGGCGGCTTGAAGATCGGCCGAATCGCATCGCAGTACAGGCCCTTCCTTACGACCGGTCTGCCGATGTCGAGGCCATGCTCGACACCCTGTGCGCTGAGGGCTTCATTCATCGGTACGAGGCGGCCGGCGTGAAGGTGATTCACATCGTCAGTTTCCCCAAGCACCAGACGCCTCACGGCACAGAAAAAGACAGTGATTTGCCGGACCAAAACGGCAAATTGTGGGTTCATGAACGAGGTAAAAACGGATACACGACTGGCTCTGTCTCGTTAAAAGACGCACCTATAACAGAGGCCAAACAGTCTTCTAACGATTCTTTAACAGTTAAAGAACACCCTGATTCTCTGATTCCTGATTCTCTGATTCCTGATTCACCGATTCCTAATACATCGCCTTCGGCGAAAAAGGCGAAACCCGTTGCTCCCGCCTATTCGGCGGAAGCTGCTCTCGTGGAGGCGGGCGTTGACCAGCAGGTAGCAGCTGACTGGCTTCAGGTGCGCAAAGCCAAGCGGGCCAAGCCGACCAAGACCGGGATTGATGGCGTCTTGCGGAACATCCGGAAAGCCGGGATGACCCCCGATCAAGGAATCCGCATTTGCTGCGAGCGGGGATGGGCTGGATTCAATCCCGACTGGCTTTCTCCGCAGCAGGCTCGCGCCTCTCCTTCTGGCCCATACGAATCGGCAAAAGACAAATCCAGGCGAGAGACCTACGCAGCACTGACAGGACAGAACCATGAACAGCGAACCCTCATTGACATCAACTAGCGCGCCGGCGTTGCCGATCCATTGGATCGAGAGCCTGTTCCAGCGCATGACCTTCGCCTACGGCGCGAAGTTCGCGGACCAGTGGAAGGGGATCGATCCGGACGGCCTGAAGCGCCACTGGGCTGAAAAGCTGGCCGGCCTTACGGGCGAACAGTTGAAGGCCGGCGTGGCGAAGCTGGACACCCTGGATTGGCCGCCGAGCCTTCCGCAGTTCATCCGCCTATGCAAGCCCACCGTGGAGGCCGTAGCGGCTTATTACGAAGCTCTGGCGGGCATTGAGGCGCGTAAGCGTGGGGAAATGGGCAAATGGTCTCATCCGGCCATTTTCTGGGCCGCTACGCCCATGGCCTATGACTTCGACCAGATGACCTATTCGCAGATCAAGCACCGCTGGGAGCGGGCCCTTGATGAGCAGTTGGACAAGGGCGAGTGGCGCGACATCCCGAAGCCTGTTCTGGCGCTTCCTGAGCCTGGCAAGACCGGCCTCTCCCGCGAGAAGGCGGCGCAGCTGGTGAAGGACTACGGGGCGGAGGGCGTGGTGAAGAGCGCCACTAGCAAGACCGACCACAAGCACTGGGCCAAGAAGATCAAGGCGAGGCAGAAGCGCGGCGACAAGTCCCTGACGCTGATCCAGATCAAGTTCGCCGACGAGGCGCTGGTCGGCGCAGATGCATGAAATGCCTGGACTGCTCCCACATGACCTCTGGAGACAGCCCGGGCAGCAAGGAGATGAGCCGGCACGGTTTCAGCCTCTGTGATCGGGAGCGGAGCCAGGCGCACTACCGGTCAATGACGGCGGAAAGAGATTGCGGGAAGTTTGAAATGGCGGCGGCCGACGTGCTGGCGCAGCGAATCAGATGGATGGAGAAACAACATGGCAAAGAAGCCGCGTAACAAAGCATACAAGCCGAAGGGCGCATTGATAAACCCACTCGAGTGGGCAATCGCCGGCGCGCACACTTTGCTGCTTGGACAGCAGGAAGCCTTCATCAAGCCAGTTGACGATGCGATCGACCTGCTGCGCCAGGGCGTTGCCACCCGCGACGACTGGAACATGGTGGCCAGCGCGATGAACATCGCCGTGGCCCTGGCCGACCTGCAAATTTGCCCGAACTTCTTCCCGGACTTCGAGCGTGCGCAAGAGGCGCTGCGGGAAATCGCCCGCCGGATGATCCAGCGCGGCACGTCGACCTGCTACGCCACCGAGCTGGAAGCCATCCGCGAGGCCCGCGACATGTACCGCATCCAGCTGCGCTACTGCACCCAAGCAGAGTCCAGCCGCGCCATCAAGCGAGTGAAGGACACCCATCGTTCTGGCGGTATGCAGGACATGGCCAAGCTGTTCAACAACATGCCGCCTGCTGCTCAGGCTGCTTAACCAAGGAGAGATAAATGGACGCATCGCAAAAACTGAAGCACATGATCCTGTTGAAGTTGGCCGAATGGGACGGGAAAGAATTGCCGCTGATCACGGCCGAAAACATTGACCGTCTTTATGACGAGGACGATCAGAAGTGGGACGCAATCAATGAGCTTCGCGGCGGCGAAGTGGAAACCGGCTTGCCGACACCCTATGCGCGGTATTTCGAAGTCAAGGCGGTCGCGGCCAAGTATATCGATGGTACTTGGGTTGGTTGGAATTACTACTATGGCGGCGGTAAACACTCCAATCCAGAAGCGATCGAGTGGATTGACGAGGCCTATGACGTCGCCGTGAAAGAAGAAGAAAAGCTGGTGCTGGTGCGCGAATTCAGCAAAATCGCGGTCGCGCAGGAAGGCGGTGCAGCATGAGAGTCGCCGACTTGATCGAGGAGCTGAAGAAGCTCCCGCAGCATTATTCGGTGCTGCTCGTCACGCCCAGCGCGAATGAGGAAGGCTTGCCGAATGGTGAAGATTATTGGGCCGTCGAAGCCGTCGGCAAAGAAAGCGGCCTCGGCGAATGGGGCTCAGTGATTCGGATTGATGGAGGCAACCTGTGAGCGCCGCTACCCTTTTCGACAAGGTCATCAACACCCTGGTGCTGAAGAACGATGCCGGCCTGGCGCGCGAGATGGACAGTCATCCGGTGGTGATCAGCAAGATGCGCAACAACCGCATCCCTGTCGGCCCGCTGATGATCCTCCGCATCCACGAGGCCACCGGCTGGCCTACCAAGCAGATCAAGGCGGTGATTGCAGGGGAGGGCGCGCAATGATCGCCGCAACCCATACCAAAACATTCATCCGTTGCCCGCACTGCGATGGCGATGAGTTTCCGGTAGACCACATCCTTAACGGCACGTGGAAAAGGTCTTTCGGGCCGTGGTACTGCGATACCTGCGGGGGTTCCTTCCGTGGCACCAAAGACGATGTCGGCCAGATCGATTTGGAGCTGCTGGATGAGCGCAAGGTTCAAACGCTGGATTTGCTGGTGCTTCAGCCGCAGGCCAAGCCGGTCTATTTCGTGCTCAGGGGAATGCGTTTCGAGGGGCCGAAATTTGATGGCTATCCGGACAACAAGGAATTTTTCTACGAAGAGCACTCTTGCCCGACGAACTGGCTGCGAAACATCCAAACACTGATCCACGACGATGATGACGATCCACACGGCCTGATCGAGTTCGTCCGAAGCATAGAAAGCACTCCAGAGCTTCTGGAACGCGATGACATGCGTGAGGCTTTCCCTGAAGCGTTTTCCAACGACCAGAAAGGCGGTGCGTGATGGCCGCCATGTTGAAAGCCCTTTTCTGGATCAGCGCCATCGCCAATCAGGTGAATTGCGTGGCACTGGCCTACGACCACGACATGAAAGGCGCATGTCTGAGCGCTGTTTTTGCCATCGCCTCAACGATGGCTGCATGCGAACTGCGGGAGGCAAAGTGATGGCCACCCTGACAGTAGCGAACTGCCAAATCGTCTGCACGATTGAAGGCTTGGGTGGCTTCACAACGCCAGTCCAGCCATTCGAAGTGCCTGACGGGCTCTCGTTCACGCTTCAGCCCTCCACCGATCTGGAAACGCTGGATGCACTGGACATCCTTCTTTCGCCGCCCCGCACCTGCCTTTCCTGCGGAGCCAAGACCAACACCGCCGGCGAACTGCCTTGCGGACACTGACCACCACCTGGAGAACAGCATGATGAACATCGAAATCAACGGCAAGGAGCTGGGCCCTGTTTCATCCCTTCTGACCATCTTGGCGTTCGGCGCCATCGTGGCCTTCAGCATTGGCGCCACCTACAAGCGCATGGAGGCCACATCTGCATGCCTGCAAGCCGGCTATCCCCAGAGCAAGATGGACTGGCAGCTGAAGACCTACTGCGTGAAGCGCCAGGAGCAGAGCGACATCGTGGTGCCCCTGTCCGAGGTGCGCAAGTGAGCGCGCCCAAGACCGCCGTGACCCCGGCCATGATCCAGGCATTCCTCGCCCAGCATCCCGGCAGCACCATCCGCGACGTCGTGGCCGGCGTGCACTGCCACTTCAACACGGCCGCGCGCCTGCTGGAAGAGATGCGCCAGCGCGGCCAGCTCACCGCGACCCCGAACAAGGGCTACAAGGACAGCTTCCTCTACTGGCCGGCCAAGCTGGCGATTGCTGAGCCGCGCGCCGCGCTGCCGTTCCGGCCGCTGGGCCGGTATGACCTGGGCGCGCTGATGCGGCTTTGCCAGGGTGCCCGCAACTCGATGACGGGGGTGGTATGAAGTTTTCCGCGCGGATCAGGCGCATGCCAAAGCGCCGCCAGAAAATCGCCCTCACTCGCCTTTTGACCAATCGGCTGATGTGCATGGTCGGCAAGCCAATATCGGCGGCCACCCTTGATGAGGTCCAGCAGATTGTGGCCTCCACTCTTGGCGTTGTACCCTTTGAAAGCGATAAATCCACATGAACACCTTCACCGTAAAGATCAGCATGGAAGGGCCCACTGGCGAGGTGCTTGCCGTGGTGACGAATCCGGAAGAGGCCACGCCAGCGCTGCAGGCGTTTTATCTGGCGGCCGCTGCTATCTGCAACGCCGATGCCATGGATCGCATCCGTGCCGAGATCGAGGAGATGGGCCAGCCGGGGAGGGTGCTGAATTGAGCCAGAAAGAGCCCACCATCAGCGAGATGGTCATGGAAGTCATGGAGCCCGGCACCTGGTACACGACGCACGAGATCGCGGACCTGCTGGGCGTGGAAGCGGACCGCATTTTCCGCCAGGTCAAGGCGCTGGAAAAGGACTGCAAGCTCAATGGACGGAATTACAACGGCCGGAAGATGGTGCAGAAGCGCGTGGCGCATGCCGTTGCCGGCCCGGCCTATCTGCCTCCGCTCAAGCCGCTCACCGGCTACGACCCAGGCCAGCTGATGCGACTGTGTGAGGGCAGCCGCAACCCCAAGACCGGAATGACGTGATGGCGCTGCCGAGCAAAAGCTACCGCGACCCACTGGAGCAGCTTATCGAGCGCGAGGAAAGGACGTGCAAGGGCTGCGCCCACGAAACCAAGGTCTTCAACCGCCTGACCTGCGACAAGAAAAACCAGAAATACGGCCGGCGCTGCCGGCACTACACCGAGAAAGAGGGAACTGCCAATGTTCAATGCAAACGCGAAACGAGCACCTAAGCCCGTGGAATCAATGAACGACCGCCAGCGCGACGGCATGGAATACTGCTTGCTCGTCTGGTCCGACTGGATGCGCAAGGACGACCGCGACCTGGGCGTCAAGAGCATGTCCAGCCAGAGCGAAGCCGAGGCTGCCCTGGCGCGCCAAGAGAACGCCATTGCCGAGGCCACGGACGCCATGATGAAGAGCCTGGTGCCGCGCCACCAGTGGGCGATCAAGAAGAAGTTCGGCCTGGCCAAGGTCTGGGGCTTCCCGAATTCCGAGCTGCCGCAGTCTTACGCGGACGCTGTTGCGGCTTTGGAACCACTGCTGAAAAAAAACGTTGCAACCCGCATGCAATTTCCGTAAACTTCTGATCACTGGCTGTTTTCGCTCGCCTAGAGATTTTGAGCAGCACACTGAAAGCCCCGTTCATCACCGAGCGGGGCTTTCGTGTTTTCAGCCCCAATACGCATGCTGATTGACTGTGGAAGCAGACGCGCCTGGACCGCGCGACCCCGGAATGGGACATTCAGCATCCTTATTGGTGAATGCAAAGCAGACGTGCTGAGCCGGGATAGGGCAGCATCGGTCAAGAATTTGGTCGTGTGCCGCTGGTTCAAATCCAGCCACCAATAACAAGCCTCGCTCGGTCCGCCGCGCGGGGCTTTTTCGCTTGCGGGGACGAGTAGCCTCCCTGTCAGAGAGGCTCAGTAATTGGCTGGGCCCCATGTGAGCCGACGTACCGCGCATGTAGCCGTTGGGCAGCGGGTAGTTGGGGTTGGCGCCCCCTTAACGGATAAGTCAGCCTTAGACCACGGACAATTCAATAGCTGTATCAGCGGAGTGACCCGTCACGCCGGCGCGCGCTTGCGCTCCAACCGCAGCTGGGACGCTGTAACCCAGCACCAAATTGCGCCGTATTAGCTCAGTAGGCAGAGCGCCGGATTTGTAATCCGGATGCCCGGGGTTCGATTCCTCGATGCGGCACCAAATTTTCGCTTGTCTCCTCCCTGGTTGTGTGACCAGCTTGCCGCAGCCTTCGGGCTCGGCCTTTTTATTCTGCGCCGCCATGACACTGCAAAAACTCACTGTCGAGATTCGCTTGGCATGGTGGCTGCGCCTGTACCTGCGTTGCGTCGTCTTGTATGCAGCGCTGACCCTACAAGAGCCAGACGAGGAAAAGCTCGCCTACTGGATCAACAAGGGCTTATCAATTAAGTAATTCCGCGCGCCGGAAACACGGAAATATGACCGGCAGATCGACACGATATGGAAGCCGAATCCTTCGCCGGTTGCAGCTCCGGCGTGCTGTCGGCGCGGGGTCGATCATCCTTCCCATAGATAGAGGTTCCCCATGGGCCGCAAGTCATCACTCACGGAAAAGCAGTGGGCTGAGATTGCCGAACGCCTCTTGAAAGGGGAGGCGGGCCGAGTGCTCGCCCGCGAGTTCGGCATTTCAGAAGCCGCCATCCGCAAGCGCTTTGGTGCGCAAACAAAACAGATAAAAGACGTTGCAAATCAATTGGTTGCAGCGGAAACAGCATTTTCAGCCCTGCCGAAAAGTGCGCAAATTAGTGCGCGTACTTTGGCCGATGAACTAAAGGCCATCTCCACCCACCTCGCCAGCGCTGCCAAGTACGGCGCAATGACTTCCCATCGCCTGATGGGGATCGCCCACGGCCAGGTGGAGCAGGTGGACGACGCCGAGCCGGAGAAGTCCGCCGACGCCCTGACGCGCATCATTGCGCTGACCAAAACGGCCAACCTCTCTGCCGAAATCCCGCTTCGCCTGCTGCAAGCCAACAAGGACGCAGTGAAGCCTGAAGAAGAGCCGCCGGGCCCGGTGGAGGTCACATTCGTCACCAAGGACGCCCGAAAGCCTGCTCATGAGGAAGATTAGCTTTGAACTGAACGTGCCGCAGACTGCCTTCCTGCAGCTGCCGCACAAGTTCAAGGCATACGTGGCCGGCTTCGGCTCGGGCAAGACCTTTGTGGGCTGCGCGGGCATCGCACAACACTTCTGGCGCTGGCCTGGCATCAATCAGGGCTACTTCGCGCCGACCTATCCGCAGATCCGCGACATCTTCTATCCGACGATGGAGGAGGTTGCTTTCGGCATGGGCCTGCGCACGAAGGTGAAGGTGGCCGACCACGAGGTCGAGGTCTACGAGCGCCACCGGTACCGCGGCACGATCATCTGCCGGTCCATGGAGAAGCCTGAGACCATCGTCGGCTTCAAGATCGGCCACGGCCTGGTGGACGAACTGGACGTGATGGCGCAGCTCAAGGCGCAGACCGCGTGGCGGAAGATCATCGCCCGTATGCGCTACAACGAGCCCGGCCTGCTCAATGGCGTGGACGTCACGACGACGCCCGAGGGTTTCAAGTTCGTCTATCAGCAGTTCGTGCGTGCGCTCCGCGAGAAGCCGCACCTTGAAAAGCTTTACGGCCTCATTCAGGCCAGCACGTATGACAACGAGCTGAACCTGCCTGAAGACTATATCCAGTCCCTGTTCGACTCCTACCCGCCGCAGCTGATCTCGGCCTACCTGCGCGGCCAGTTCGTGAACCTGGCCAGCGGCAGCGTATATCCAGACTTTGACCGCCGGCTGAACCACACTGATGCCGTGCTGCAAGAGAAAGAGCCGATCCGCGTGGGCATGGACTTCAACGTGCTGAACATGACGGCCTGCATCAACGTGATCCGCGACGGCCTGCCTCTGACGGTAGATGAGCGCGTGAAGGTGCGTGACACGCCAGCCATGGCCAAGATTCTGAAGGAAGATTTCAAGGACAAGGGCCACCACGTGACCATCTATCCAGATGCGTCAGGTGGCAACACCAGCACCAAGAATGCCAGCGAGTCGGATCTGTCGATCCTACGCCAGGCCGGGTTCTCGATTGATGTGAACTCGGCCAACCCGGCAGTGAAGGACCGGGTCAACTCGGTGAACGCCATGATCTTGAATGCATCAGGCGAGCGCCGCTGGAAGATCAATACCTATCGATGCCCGGTCACGACTGAAGCCTTCGAGCAGCAGGTCTGGGGCCTGGACGGCCAGCCAGACAAGAAGACCGGACACGACCATCCATGTGACGCACAGGGTTATCTGCTTGTTAAGCATTGGCCCATCGTCAGAAACCAAATGCAACGAGTGACCATAGGCGGAGTGTAATGGGCGTCAAGTATCAGCATCCTGACTATAAGGCGATGGTGCCGCAGTGGAAACGCTGCCGCGATGCCGCCGCCGGTCAGAGCGCGGTGCACGCCGCCGGGGAGGCGTATTTGCCTCGCCTGAAGGACCAGACCGACAAGGAATATGCCGCGTATCTGGGCCGCACGCCATTCTTCGGCGCGACCTGGCGCACGCTGGCCGCCATGCTTGGCCTGATCTTTCGCAAGCCGCCGACCCTCGATGTACCGGAAGCGGCCGGCGAGATGATGGAGGACGTGACGCTCTCGGGCGTGCCGCTGGATGCCTTCGCCAAGACCCTGGTGGAGGAGGCGCTGACCGTGAACCGCGTGGGCGTGCTGGTGGACTATCCGCAGTCGTCGCCGGCTGCCACGCTGGCCGATGCCGCCGCGCTGGGCCTGCGCCCATCCCTGTGCATGTACTGCGCCGAGTCCATCATCAACTGGCGATTCGAGAAGATCGGCAACGCGCACCGCCTGACCATGGTGGTGCTGGCCGAGCAGCGCCTGGACCGCAAGGACGAGTTCGAGGACGAGCCCACGGACCAATGGCGCGTGCTGGACCTTGAGCGTGATGGCAACTCCGTGCGCTACCGGGTGCGCGTGTTCGAGGTGCAGAAGGACAAGGACGGCAAGGAAATCGACGTCCTCATGGAGGGCCCGGCCTATCCCATGCTGGGCGGCAAGCATCTGGACTTCATCCCGTTCATCTTCATGAGCGTGGACGACCTGACGCCGACCGTGGACCTGCCGCCGCTGGTCGACCTGGTGGACATGAACTATGCGCACTACCTGGTGAGCGCGGATTATGAGCACGGCTGCCACTTCGCTGGCCTGCCCACTCCGGTGGTGAGCGGCTACACGCCGGAGAACGGCCCGAACGGCGAGAAGCCCGACAAGCTCTATATCGGCAGCGCGGCTGCCTGGGTGTTCCCTGACCCGAACGCGAAGGCATCGTATCTGGAATTCACCGGCCAAGGGCTGGACGCGCTGGAAAAGAACCTGGCGCGCAAGGAAAACCAGATGGCCATCCTCGGCGCGCGGCTGCTGGAAGCCCCGAAAAAGGGCGTCGAGGCTGCAGAAACCGCAGGCATCCACCGCGCGGGCGAGAACTCCGTCCTGGCCAGCGTGGCGCAGACGCTCTCCGAAGGCCTGGAAAAGGCAGTCGAACTGCTGTGCATGTGGGCTGGCATCGATGGCGAGGTGGAATTCCACCTGAACCGCGATTTCTTCCCGATGCCGATGTCCTCGGACGAGCTCACCGCCCTGACGCAGGCCCTCCTGCAAGGCGCAATCAGCTTCGAGACCTACTTTGCCCAACTGCAGGCAGGCGAGATCATCGTTGCAACCCGCACGGTGGAGGAAGAGGACGCCGCCCGCAAGAAGGACAAGCCGGACGACCAGGCCGCGGCGCAGAAACCGCCCGCAGCCAAGCAGCCCGAACCGCAAGAACCATCCGAAATCGAGTAGCGCCGCTAGGCGGTGCTGCGCCCCATCTTTTCAAGCTCGGCTAGGCCGGGCTTTTTTTACGTCCACGCGGCAAGGCCGCTTTATCAACCATCCCAAGGGGATAACTCATGCACGTTTTTTCCGTCAGCAAGCTGTTCAAGCACCTGTTCCTCAACTTCATGCGCTTCAACGCCACGGATGACACCGGTGGCGGAGGTGGCGGTGGCCCAGAAATCACTCCCGAGATTGAGGCCGTCATCGCGGCACGCATCGCCGAAGCCACCAACGGCCTGAAGGCCAAGAACAGCGAGCTCCTGGGCAGCTTGCAGAAGCAGAAAGAGACGCTGAAGCAGTTCGAAGGCATCGATGTGGAATCCGTGAAGCAAATCATGGCCCGCTTCGAGAACGACGAAGAAGCCAAGCTGATCAAGGACGGGAAATTCGATCAAGTCATCGAACGCCGCACCGAGAAGCTGCGCGCGGAATCGGAACGCCAGGTGCAGCAGGCTCTGGAGAAGGTGAAGGCCGCTGAAAAGCGCGCGCAGAACTTCGAGGGCCTGGTCCTGGACAACCATATCCGCGCCGCCGCCGCAACGGCCGGCATGCACCCGCAAGCCATCGAGGACGCCCTGTTCCGTGGCCGCTCGATCTTCACCCTCGACGCTGAAGGCAAGGCCATCCAGCTGGGCGAAGACAAGCATCCGGTGCTCGGGAAGGACGGCAAGTCCCCGTTCACTCCCGCCGAATGGCTGGAAAGCATGAAAGCGACCGCGCCGCACTGGTTCCCGACCGGGAGCACGGGTGCAGGCGGTGGCCAGGGTGGCAGCAAAACCACCAACGCAAAAACCATGAAGCGCGATCAGTTTTCCGCGCTGCCCCCCGTCGAGCAGGCCGAAACGGTCCGCAGCGGGGTGCAGATCATCGACTGATCAAGCACACCATCACCAAGCCGCCTTCGGGCGGCTTTTTTTATGAAAGTCGAAGCCATGTTCAAGAAAATTACCGTCCTGATGGCGCTGCTGGTTGCGCCTGTTGTTGCCTATTTCTCCCGCATGGGCGAAATCGGCTTCTGCATGCTGCACAATTACATGGCCCGACAAGGCCTGATCCTGGGCGCCAACACCCTGACCGGCCTCATCCCGACCATCTACGAGTCGCTGGATGTCGTCTCCCGTGAAATGGTGGGCATGATCCCTGCGGTCTCGCGCAACTCGAGCGCAGAACGCGCAGCCCTGAACCAAGTCATCTCCGTCCCGATCACCCCGGCTGTCGCCCTGGCCGACAACACCCCGGCTGTGACCGCACCGAACACCGGTGACCAGACCATCACCTCGGTTAACATGACCATCAGCAAGTCCAAGCACGCTCCGGTGCGCTGGAACGGTGAAGAGCAGCGTGGCCTGATCAATGCTGGTACCTACATGGGTATTCTGCAAAACCAGTTCACCCAGGCTTTCCGCTCGCTGGTCAACCAGATGGAAGTGGATCTGTTCACCACCACCTACCAGAACGCATCGCGCGCCTACGGCACGCCGGGCACCGCCCCGTTCGGTACCGCTGGTGACCTGTCCGACATCGCCAACACCCGCCGCATCCTGGATGACAACGGTGCGCCGCAGACCGACCTGCAACTGGTCCTGGGCAACGCTGGTATCGCCAACCTGCGCGGCAAGCAAACCGTGCTGTTCAAGGTGAACGAAGCCGGTACCGACGAGCTGCTGCGTCAGGGCATCATCGGCCGCCTGGAAGGTCAGGACATCCACCAGTCCGCCGCCATCGTCCCCGTGACCAAGGGCACCGGCGCGTCGTACACCACCAATACCACCGGTTACGCCGTCGGCGCTACCCAGATCACCCTGATCACCGGCTCGGGTACCGTGCTGGCCGGCGACACCGTGACCTTCGCTGGCGACTCGAACAAGTACGTCGTGACCGCTGGCGTCTCTGCCCCGGGCACCATCACCATCGCCGCGCCTGGCCTGCTGCAAGCCATCCCGGCCTCGGCCACCGCCATGACCGTGGGCAACACCGCGACTCCGAACCTGTCGTTCTCGAAGTCGGCCGTGCAGCTGATCACCCGCTCGCCGCAGATGCCCATCGGCCCGAACGGTCAGGCCATGGATATGGCAGAAGACGTGATCCAGGTCACCGACCCGGTCTCTGGCATCGTGTTCGACATCGCCATGTACAAGCAGTACCTGCAGCTGGTCTACCACGTCCGTCTGGCGTGGGGCTGCCAGGCGATCAAGAGCAACCACATCGCAATCCTGCAAGGCTGATCGCCGCCGCGCAGTTTCAACCATCAGGAATGGCGGCTTTGGCCGCCATTTCTCTTTCTCGGGATTCCCATGAGCATGCTTGAAACCGTCCGCATCAAAGCGGAAGTGAGCGATGACAACCCCCTGGGCTACATCGTCATCAACAAGACCGACTTCAACGAAGACGAGCACGAGCTTTTCGGCGACGAATCGGCGGCCACCGGCGGCAAGAAGGCCGACCTGCAAGCCGCGCTGACCGCCAAGGGCATCGCCTTCCCGGCAAATGCCACGAAGGCCGACCTGCAAGCCCTGCTTGACCAAGCCCCCGCCCAGTAACACCAGCATCCAGCAACAAGGCCAAAGACCATGACCACGACCATCACTGTTTCCGCAAAAGGGCCAGAAACCATCCCCTTGCAAGAGAACCAGGCCCTCAATCTGTCGGTTTCTGCCGATGGTAGCGGCGCTGCTTACTTGCTGGATGACGTGGCCGGCGCAGGAAACTCGACCCAGTCCTGGACTTTGGCTGCTGGCCAATCGCAGAAGCTGGGCCCGTATGCCAATACCCGCCGCGTGCGCGTTGTCGCGACCGCCGGGACCATCCAGGCAACCATCGTGCAAGCGGTGCTGAATCAAGCACCTGGCACCCCGCGCACGATCACCGCATCCGACACCGTAGTGGCCACCGACGTGAACGGCCTGATCACCTACAACTCGGCATCGGCCGGGACGCTCACCATCCCCAACGACGCCACTGGTGGCTTCAGCGCCAATGAGTTCGTGGCCGCCTACCAGGCTGGCGCTGGTGCGGTTTCGTTCGTGGCCGGATCGGGCGTGACTCTGCGCTCGCCTTCGGGCGTGGCCGCTGCCGTGCAGTACGGCACCATCGCCGTGCAGCGCGTCGGCCCCAATGAATGGGCGCTAGTATGAAACTCCGCGAATATCTGCGCTCTGCGCGGCATCGAAGCGGAGCGGTCCGGACCGGTATTTTGCGTTATGCGTCCTCGTTCAATCGAGCCCCTACCAAACAGCAAGCAGGCTCGGCCAGTTTTGCTGCGCGCGTTGCGAACGTCTACCAGCATGTCATCGGTTCTGGTGATCTTGACGGCATCGTCGCCCGTATCACGAACCGTCTTGGCGCAGTCTCGGGCGTGACCAACAACACCACGGCGCTGGCGAATTTCACGCTGTACCTGGAGCATCAGGGGATCAACCAGACGGTGCAAATGCTGTTCGGTGGCGCGACAAGCACCACCATCGCCGGTTCCGCTCTGGAAGTCCTGTCGGACGCGCTGCTGCCAAGCGCTTTCGGGCTCACCAAATTCTCGCGCGGCGACAAGGTGCGATTCCGTTACAGCTTCGATATCGTGGTCAACGGCACGTGGCCGGTCAACAACTACTACGACTGGTCGTATACCACTGGTGCATTCGGTTCGCGGGCGCAGATTTACGATCCGACCGTCACGACCTGGACCAACATCGCCGGTACTGGCGCAATGACATTCAGCGGTACCGCGCCGACTGGCACGGCCGCGCTGCCTGTGGTGCTGATGGGCACGTTTGTGTCCGGCGATCCGGTGGTTGTGTTGACGGGCAAGGACAGCCTGGGCGAAGGCTATTACGACACCCTTGGCGCGGGCCTGAACGGCGGCACCGGCCAGTTTGCGCGGGCGCTCTATGGCGATGGATCGGCCCCGATTGCAGGTATGAATGCCTCTGTGTTCGGCTGCACCAACCTGCTGTGGTTCAACGGCGCCGCGACCATGAACACATTGGTGAAATACGCCAACGTGATCGATTACGGCTTGGGCACCAACTCGTTCGACGGCACTGCCAACAACTCCACGGCGCTCAATCAGGTCGTCGCCTATGACCAGTCTGTGCTCACGGCCATGCGGTCAAACGCGAGCGGTGCTGCAGGCGCTCGGGCCCTGAAAATCTACGGCGAGTTGCTGGGGCCGCGTTCTGCCGCTGGGAGCGATTACACGACGCTGGCAGGGCAAACGGTATTCGGTCCGAAGTGGGACATTGGCGGCGACGTTGCGAGCTACAACGCAACTCGCGTGAGCCAGGTTGGAACGTATCTGGATGGCACCTTTGATCCCGGCAGCGTGCTGCGCGGATCATCCGATCCGGCAAACGCCAATTTCTACAAGTGGCTCCCCAACTACTCCAACGACGGGACGCATTACAGCTCGACTGGCGTGGTTCCATGGGCGACCGCAAAACGCTCGTTCTACCTATCGCTTTGAATTGGAATAGCCATGGCCCTATCTGAAGCCCAAATGACCGACATCCGGCGATACATGGGCTACCAGCTGGTGGGCACCACCATGCCCATCACCGTGAACAGCGACATTGTGTACGGCTCCTTCGGGATGGTCACGATGTCGCTGTATCAGCGGCTCACGTCGCTGACGCCGAGCGAGGAAACGGTCCTGACGACGAACTTCCTTACCAAGCTGGGGCAGCTGGAAACCGACGTCTACGGCAGCCGGGAGAATCTGGATACCGACCAGGCCGCCGTCTGGTACCACAACAAGGCCGAGATCTCCGACCGGTTCGCGCTGTACAACCGGATCCGGCACGAGCTGTGCCGGTTCATCGGGTTCAAGCCTGGCCCGGGGCTGAATGCTGGCGGCAACATGGTGAAGTTGGAGCGCGCATGATCTGGGTCGACAACGCACTGGTGGTGGCCCCTTACTTCATCGGCCTTTGCCTGGACGAGAAGCAGTTCCGCAAGACCCAGAAAGCGATGGGCATTCCGCGCAAGGACTGGGGCGAGATGGTCAATCCCGGCTCGGATGCAACTTGCCACACGTTCATCAAAGGCGATGGCTCGCTGGCTGCAATCGTCACGATCGGAGCGCACCAAGGCAAAACAATCCAGCAGGTGCATGCGCTGCTTGTCCATGAGGCGGTGCATATCTGGCAAAACATCCGCCGCGAGATCGGCGAAGACAGCCCGAGCAAGGAGTTTGAGGCGTATTCCATTCAATCCATCTCGCAGCGCTTGATGGAGGCCTACGAGGAACTGACTGCAAAGAGCGGGAAGAAAGCGAAAAAGTAATGGACGCCTTGAAACTCCGGAGCAAGATTTACAGCGGGTATGCGAAGGCCGCCCTGCGCCTGGGCCTGGACAACGTCCAATACCGCCCGAGCGGCACCGGCAACCCGCTGGCGACCGCCGGCGTCACGCTGAAGGCCAGCTTCAACGCACAGGACATGACCTACGGCAAGCCGAATAAGTACGGCATCGCGGTCTGGTATGGCCTGTTCGATGCCAGTCAGACGCTGCCAGGTGATTATCTGGTCGGGCCGCAAGGCACGTTCTTCATCGCCAGCCAGCAGTTGCACCTGCCGATCCAGCTGGTGCAGTGCAACCGCAAGGTGTTCCTGACACGCACCTCGATTGCCTCGGGCGCCGGCGCGGTCGACTACGGCGGCCCGACTGGATCCGCAGATGACACCATCCTGCTGGGCGGCTCTGGCTCGGTGGCGGACACCGGGTGGCCGGCGAGCATCCTGCTGTTCGGCCAGCGCGAGCGCAACCTGAGCGAGATTCCCAGCAGCGTGCAGCAGATCGGCTGGCGCATCATCCTGCCGCCTTCGGTCCCGGCCTCGGTCGTGATCACGGCGGCGGACATCCTCACTGACGACATGGGCCGGCGCTATGCGGTCCAGGGCGCCGAGCTCACTGACATGGGCTGGCGCATGACCTGCACGGAGCTTCACGCATGAAAAACATCAAGATCGTCAGCGACGGCACGGCCGAAGGCACTCAGGTATTCAATTCTGATGGCCAAAAAATCGATGCCCTCATCAGCCGTGTCGAGTGGTGCATTGATGCTGTCGGCCGCGTCGGCGAAGCGAAAATCACGTTCGCTCAGCCGGTGGTCGAGTTGAAGGGTGAAATCAGCGATGGCTGACCTATCCGACGTCAGCAACATGCTGGTGGCCGAGCTCGCGGCCTATCTCTATCCAAATGGGACTTCGAACCCGGTTTCGCCGGTGGTGAACTCGAAGGTGAAGGTCTTCGCCGGCTGGCCGCAGCCTGAAGACCTGGACGCGGACCTGGGCGCCGGGTGGGGCTACATCAGCATCTATCCGCTGGACACGGAAAAGCAGCTGCTGGTGACGCAGCGCGACTGGCAGGCTGGCACGCTGGCCGCCGCCACCATCACAGCATCCGTCGCTGGCCAAGTGGTGACGCTCGCAGGCACCGTGAGCGCGGGGCAGAACGTCGCCATCGCTGTCAACGGCACGGCTTACATCGTCGCGGCTCAGGACGGCGGCACGCTATCCGGCCTCGCCGCCGCGCTGGCCACGCTCATCAGCGCGGATGTGCCGGCGACGTCCAGCGGCGCGGCGGTGACGGTACCGTCGGCCAAGACGCTGGCCGCCAGCGTGGGCACGTCGGGCACGATGACCCGCGCGCTGCGCCGGCAGCAGAAGGTTTTCCAGATGACGGCCTGGGCCAGCGGCCATGCGCAGCGCGATCAGCTGGGCGCGGCAATTGACCAGGCACTGAGCCCACTGTCACGCGCGGCGCTGACAGATGGCTCCGTCGGCGTCTTGCACTACAGCCGGAGCATGCAGGACGACAGCATGCAGAAACAGCGCATTTACCGCCGCCATGTGCTGTTCGCGGTGGACTACATGACCACCCAGAGCACCACCGGCACCACCGTGCTGGACGCAAACGCAACCATCGTCGGCGGAATCGACGTGAATATCTCGACTTGAGGACCATTCCATGAAACTCGTTGCAACTCAGGCTTTTGGCGGCTATGCCCAAGGCGCAGAAATTACCGACCAGGCTGCCATCGACGCGATCCTGGCCAGCGAACAGGCCGCCTTCGTGGTGCGCGTGCCGGATGACCCGGCGCCGGCCGCCAGCGTCAAGAACTCCGCCGACAGCAAGTAAGCACCAGCAATCCCCATAAGGGCCGCCCAGCGCGGCCTTTTTCGTTTCTGAGGCCGCCATTCGCGGCCTTTTTTCTTTTCGGAGGCTCCAATGCCGGTTTCCCAAGCGGGCTCGATCAACACCACGGCCCTGATCGTCCCGGACATCTATGTCCAGATCCTGCCGCCGCAGAACACCCTGATCAATGGCCTGCCCACCAACATCCTGGGCATCGTCGGTACCGCCCAGTGGGGACCGGTGAATGCGCCGACCACCATCGGCGACATGCAAGGCTATTCGCAGACCTTCGGCGCGATCCAGAACCGCAAGTACGACATGGGCACGCAGGTTGCCCTGGCCGTGCTGCAGGGCGCCAACAACTTCAAGTGCGTGCGCGTGACCGATGGCACCGACGTGGCCGCCTCCGTCGTGGCGCAGACCAACTGCATCACCTTCACCTCGAAATACACCGGCACGCTGGGTAACGGCATCCAAGTGACGCTGTCGGCCGGCTCGGCCGCAAACTCCTGGCGCGCCGTCGTCTCGATGCCGAACCGCCAGCCCGAGACCTTCGACAACATCACCGGAACCGGTGCTGCGCTGTGGGCCAACATTGCCGCGGCCATCAACCTGGGCCAGTCCAGCCAGCGCGGTCCGTCGCAGGTCATCGTGGCGACTGCCGGTAGCGGCACCACCGCCCCGACTGCCGCCACCCTGAGCCTGACCGGCGGTACCGATGGCGCCGCCACCATCACCAGCTCGGTGCTGCTGGGCCAGGGCACCACCCCCCGTAAGGGCATGTACGCCCTGAGCGGCACCTACACCAGTATCGCACTGCTGGCCGACTGCGACGACTCGACCAGCTGGACCACTCAAGTTGCATTCGGCCTGTTCGAGGGCATCTACATGATCGGCGTGGGCCCGGCCGGAGACACCATCTCCAACGCGGTCGCCGCCAAGGCCACGGCCGGCATCGACAGCTACGCCATGAAGCTGCTCTTCGGTGACTGGGTCTACTGGCAGGACACCGTGAACAACGTGACCCGCCTGGTCTCGCCGCAGGGCTTCGTGGCAGGCTGCCTGGCGAACCTGTCGCCTGAGCAGTCCAGCCTGAACAAGCAGCTGTATGGCATCGTCGGCACCCAGAAGAGCATGCAGAACCTGCAATACAGCAACGCTGAACTGCAGACCCTGGCCCAAGCCGGCATCGACCTGATCACCAACCCGATTCCCGCCGGCAGCATGTTCGGCGTGCGCATCGGCCACAACACCAGCAGCAATCCGGTGATCAACGGCGACAACTATACCCGCATGACGAATTACATCGCCTACACGCTCAACAGCGCCATGGGCAAGTTCGTCGGCCGCGTGCAGTCCACCGACAAGAATGACCCGGTGCGCCGCGAGGTGGACGGCACGATCAGCAGCTTCATGCAGAACATGATCGACCAGAGGATGCTGGACAGCTTCGACAACAAGTGCGACCTGACCAACAACCCGCCGAACCGCATCGCGCAGGGCTACCTGCAGGACGACCTGAACGCGCGCTACCTGGGCATCGCTGAAAAGCTGATCGTCAACATGCAAGGCGGAGCGTCGGTCGTCACCCGCGCCAGCCTCGCAGCGGCTTCCTAATCGCCGCACCAACCCCATAAAGACCCCGCTTCGGCGGGGTTTTGCATTTTCTGGAGAAAAACATGCCGCAAAACGGTTTCAGCGTAGGGCGCGACGTATCCCTCGACATCATCACGTCGAACGGCCCGCTGAGCTTCGGTCTCATCACGAAGTTCACTTCGAAGCAGGACATCACGGACAAAAAAATCAAGGGTATTGATGGCGTCACTCGCCATGTGCGCTTCCCTGACGGCTGGTCCGGAACCTTCGACATCGAGCGCCAGGACAGCACGCTGGACGATTACTTCGCGCAACTGGAGCAGGACTACTACGATGGCATCGCAGAGCAGGGCGCGACCATCACTGAGACCATTCAAGAAGTGAACGGATCAATCTCGCAATATCGCTACTTGGGCGTCTTGCTCAAGTTCGATGACGCTGGCGACAAGTCCGGCGACAGCACTGTCATGCAAAAACTTTCGTTCGTGGCCTCGCGCCGCATCAAGGTGTCCTAATGGCCAAAGTATCCAACGTAAAAACGTCAGCGCAGAGCGCTGGTGCGACCCAAGAGCTGATTGCCGCAGCCAGCGCTGAACACATCGTCACGGATGCATCTGGCCGCGTCATCACGTTGCGCAAGCCCGGGATCCTGGCTCAATATCGACTCATTGACGCCCTCGGCAATTCCGCGCGTAATGAGGTCTACGTCGGCATGGTGATGCCGGTGCTCTTCGTCGCACAAATCGACAACGCGCCAATCTCGCCGCTGCGGACGAAGGCGGAAGTTGAAGCGCTCATCCAGCAGCTGGAAGACGTCGGTATGGAAGCGGTGATGGCCGGCGTGAAGGAACATTTCGGCAAGGCTGATGCAGAGGCAGAGGCTGAATCCGTAAAAAAATAGTTCGGTCCGGGCCGATCCGAGAGGCGCTTTGGCTGATCTTCAATGGAGTCAGCGAAGACCTGGCATTCGGCCTGGACGATGCAACGCGCAGTGGCTGGGCGATCATCATGAGCGAGTTCCACGGTTCTGAATTCGATACCAACACGATGACGTTCAAGGAGAAGCGATGAAGGAGTTCGGCACCCTCGCTGAAATGGCCCTGCATCTTGGCGTCATGGAAAAAGCCGTCGAGCAGCAACTTCGACATGGCCTGGGCATCGTCGCTTCAGCGATCCAGAAGACGGCCAAAGAGGAAATCGGGCACTACCAGCGCATGACAGGGCCATTTGATGCTTGGGCGCCACTGGCCGAGTCCACGAAAGAAGAGCGCAAGCGCCTTGGGTACACTCCTGACGACCCCGGCCTTCGCAGCGGAGAAATGCGCGACTCGATCCAGAAAAACGTTAGCGCGCGCGAGGCAGTCGTAGGCTCGGATGATCAGCACTTGGTTTATTTCGAGTTGGGGACCAACAAGCAGCCGCCCCGCTCAGTTCTCGGTATGGCCGTCATCCGCAACCGAGAATTGATCAAGAAGGAGCTTGGACGGGCAGTCGTGCGCGGCATGACAGGATCAGAACCCATCGGCGGCAATTACGATTTCTGAACGCAGAGCAACTTGGAGATATGAAATGAAGATGAGATACAACCCAGCGGCTACTGCGGTGAATTCCAAGACCCCGCAATCCAACCGGCCGGCCACCGCAGAAGGGATTCAACTGCGCGAAGTGCAGAAGATGTTCGAAGTCCAGAAGAGCCCTACGGCAGCCGGAACAACTGGACGCCGGCGCACGCGGTAGAAGCGTTACGATTCCTGATCGTCTTCTTTCTTTTTTCGGATAGTGCGCTTTTTCATAGCATTGGTCGGATCTTCGCCAAGGTGTTTGATTATGGCAATTTTGTCCTTGATCACCTTAGTGCCTTCCGGTATTTGGCGTAGCTTGACAGGAAGAGCCTTGACCTCAGCATCCAGGTTGTCCAGCTTCGAAAACATCTCGGCCAATAGCTTCTGGTTGATCTTTATGCTGATTTCGCTTGCTTGGTATTTAGGCGGTGACGACTGGTCCGAAAAGCTAGCCTGAAGCCGCGCAACGATTTCAGCATTGAAAGTTCTATTGGAGGCGCGCGCAGCATCGTGAATCTGCTTGTGCAGATCCGGGGGGACCCTTAATGCAGTCCGAATGAAGTCATCTTGATTTGCCATTGCCGAATTTTACACGCGGCTTCAAAATAAAGTTGACTTCATCATGAAGCCTAATTACTATGCATATACGGCTTCACTGTGAAGCCTAACGGAGAGCAAAATGACGGCAATGAACAAAACTGCGCTGCGCCTTCCGCCTGATGTGCACGATTGGGTGAAAGCTGCCGCAAAAGAAAGCGATCGCTCGATGAACAACCAGATCGTTGCGATCTTGAAGGAAAAGAAAGCCCAGTCTGAAGGGCGGAAGGAAGCAGCGCAGTAAAAGAAAAGCCCCGAACATATCTTGGCGGATTGGGTTCGGGGCTTGGATCAACACTCTTGATGAAAGTCAATCAATGACAACGATAGCTATTAATGCGCCTTCCGTCAAGGAAGGGCTCACGATCAGCCTGGGTTTCCGCGAATTTCGCAACGGATGCGTGCGTTTCACGCCCACCAGCGTGTTTTCGCCGTCCGAATTCAACATGGAAGCGCTTATCGAGAAGATCCGCCGCGCGCTCGGCGGGGCCATCACTCTGGCGGCTGAAGCCATCTTCCAGCCCAAGGTCAAGGATGCCAAGCCGTTCATCGTGGTGTCGCGCGATGGCAAGAAAGAGTTGGAGCTGGAGCTTCAAGCCCCGGATTCCATGCTGGACCGTCTGGAAGAGTGCGTGACCGTGCTGCTGGCCAAGTTTGCCGGCGTGGTTTTCGTCAGCCGTAGCACGGAGGGCGCGTAACATGGAAATCCTGAAGCTGAAAATCTCGGGCATGTCCCCGCTGATGATGCACTCGGATCGCCTGGCCAACCCGCTGGCGCCAGAAACCAAGGCGCATAAGGAACTGACCGCAAAGCGCAAGAAGACGGAGGATGATCATCTGGCCATCGCGCGCTCCGAATTCATGGCCGGGCTGTACCATTCCTCGCGCGACGGTATTTTCATCCCTGGCCAGAATTTCGACGCCACTTTCTTGGCCGGCGCGAAGCTGCAGAAGCTGGGCACAGCCTGGAAGCGCGGCGCGGTGGTGATGACTGACCGCGCAAAGCTGATCTACGACGGCCCGAAAGATCCGGCCAAGCTGTGGGAAGACACGCAGTTCGTGGACTGCCGCGGCGTGAAGGTGGGTACTGCGAAAGTGATGCGCTACCGCCCGGTGTTCGCGGAGTGGGCGACTGAAGTAGAGCTGTCGTTCAATCCTGATGTGCTGGATGAGCAAGAGGTCAAGAAAGCAATTTCCGATGCAGGCGCATTGATTGGCGTCTGCGAGTATCGCCCGCGTTTCGGCCGGTTCATGGTGCAGTATGGATGAGCCGAAACTGCTTCCTGAGTGGCGCCAGGCCGTGAAGGATTACCTTGCGGCCGGCTTCAAGCCAGGTGACGTCATCTCGCGCAGCTGGTTTGAGCGCCATTTCGACATGCCGGCTCTGGATTCTGACCAGCCTCTGACGGTGGCTGAGTTCCAAGAGCGTCAGTTCAAATGGCTGCAGAACATGGAGGCTTTCCGGGCAGAATTGCTGGAAGAGCACCAAATCTGTCTTGCCAACGTTCACGGAACAGGCTACCGCGTGGTTCCGCCTGGGGAGCAAACCAGCCTCGCGCAGGACAAGTTTGAGTCGGAGGCGCGGAAAGCCTACAAGCGCGCCGCCAAGACGCTGCGCCACGTGCGTATGAGCGAACTGACCGACGATCAGCGGAAGGAAAACATGGATGCCGTCGCAAAGCTCTCGATGCTGCGCGGCATGCATAAGGCTTTGGACTAAAAGGTACGGCAAGCTCTGCTATGGCTCGACGAGGTGAGCTATGGCTTGGCTTGGTTTGGCAAGGGCTGTTTTCAGCGGTCAGCTTTCGGGCTGACCGATGCGAATAGCATCATTTCCCACGGCGTGGCGAGTCAAGGCAAGGTATGCCAAGGCGGGCTCTGCTGAGGTGGGGCATGGCACGGGAACCCCGCTTCGGCGGGGTTTTTATTTGAAGATGAAGTAAAGCACGAAGCCCAGGATTGCGAACATAAGGATTGACCAAAGTATCGAGCCAAGCAGCATGAATGAAGCGCCCCATAAAAACAGCTTTGATCCGGGCACCTTTTTCTCAAGTTCTTCTGGCGTCATTCTTTCACTCCGAAAATAATTGGCAATAAGAAAAAAGCCAGCACGGCAAGAACTGGAGCGAAAAGCGCCCAGAACGCCATGATGGCAAGGATGGATTTCAGCGCGAGATCCAGCTTTGGAGTGGAAGATACTCCATATCCGCTCTGCCTATGGCGCACTCGACTGACGTTTGGATATTGCACCCACGGAATTTTATCGGCTGCCATTTCCTGCAGCCTATAGAGGAAATTTTTCATGTTTGAAGCCTACAAAATTGGGATTCGGATTCAGGTCCTGAACTTTGCCAGCCAAGGCCTGGCCATGCTCGGTGCCGACCTGATGAAGACCCATGGCTTGGCGCTCAAGCTGGAAGACAAGCTCAAAGCTGTAAAGATAGCAGGAATTGGCCTGGCCTCCGCGAAAATGGGCGATGGTATGCTCGGCTTCCTGGAAAAGTCAGTCAACTATTCCAAGGAATACACCCGGCAGCTTTCCTTGATGAAAGTTGCCGGTATGTCGCAGAAAGACATCGCAGAAGCGACCGCTGCAGCCTGGAAAACAGCCAGTGAGGTGCCAACAAGCAAGGCCTCGGAAAACTTGGCGGCACTCCGCGAGCTTCGTTCCGTTTTCGGTCTGCATCACATGGAAGAGGCCTATCGTGCGCTTCCCTTGTTGCAGCGAACCGCAGCGGTGATCGAGGCGCAAACCGGGAAGTCAAATCCGCACCTCGGCTTCAACATGGTCAAGGCAACGGAACTCATGACTCCCGGTGCGATGACGTATGAGAAGTTGGAAAAGGGTCTGAACCTGCAGGCGCGCGCGCTGATCGCCAGCGGCGGCACGATTGATGACCATGACTTCCTGATGGCGGCAAAGTACGCCAAGAGTTCATCCCTCACGATGTCGGATGAATACAAGTACATGATCCTGCCGACCCTGATGGCCGAACTGAAAGGGAAGGGCGGCGGGGCACAATCTGCCGGCACGATTACAGAGCGCTTGCGTGCGATGATCGTAGGTGGCCAGATCCCCAAGCATGATATCCAGACGTGGCTTGATGCCGGGCTGCTGGATCCATCCAAGGTGGTGAACAACAAGCATGGGATCGGCAGCAAGCTTTTGCCGGGCGCTGTGTATGGTTCGGGCGATAAGGATTTTGACCTCTACACCTGGGCGCAGAAGTACGGGAAGGCCGGTGTCGAGAACCTGATGAAGTCGCGCGGGCTGACTGAGGAACAGGCAATCAGCGCTCTCACCCAGCAGGTGAACAAGAACTTCGGCCTGAGCACATTTTTGATGAAGACGCTGCAGTTTGAGCGTGACAAGGAACTCATCCAGGCTACGCCAAGCAGCTATGCGGCTTATCAGGAATTGCTGAAAACGAACCCTGATGCCGCGCAGGCCGCATTGCGGAAGAAATATGAAGAAGCCATGGGCATCATCGGCTATCAAATTCTTCCTACGCTGATCCCGTATATGGTGAAGTTCGCAAATCTTCTCAGCGAAATGAGCCAATGGATGAAAGACAACCAGTCGACGGTGAAGGTTGTTGTTTTCGGACTTGGCGGCTTGGCGCTCGGCTTTTCTTTGCTCGGCCGGATTCTGATGTATGGCGCATTCATTAAGTTTATTGGGATGGGCCCCATGATCGGCACCGCGATGCGAGCTATCGGGACTGGGATCATGTTCCTGGGCCGGGCTTTCCTTATGAACCCCATCGGCTTGGCCATCACCGGCATCGCTGCGGCGGCTTACCTGCTGTGGAAGAACTGGGACACCGTGGGGCCATGGCTGCAGGGAATTTGGGACGGCATCAAGAACGGCGTCAGCGCATTGGTCGAATGGTTCGCTTCGAAGTGGAAATGGTTCACCGGCTTGTTTGGTGGTGGCGATTCTCCAAAAGAAGGCGCCCCTGGCACTGTCGAGCGAGAGCGCGACAAATTCATTTCCCCGCGAGAAGCCCGGGTGATGCTGGTGAATACCCAGATCAACCTGGACGGCCGACCGATGGCGAACTCCCTGGCCAGCTACTTGGTGCGTGAGGTCGTGCGGCCGACCGGCGGCAGTGCGTTTGATCCAAACCAGGCACTTGCGCCTGCGGGCATGCCATACGCCAGATAACAAGATCGCAGTCAGCAGCCAAATCGGGCCGCCTTCGGGCGGCCTTTCTTTTTCCGGAAGCAGAATGAAACCCGATACCGTCCTCCAGCTGAAAGACTTTGAGTTTTCCGGTACCGAGATTCCGGAGAAGATCAACTTCGGCGGCGAGCAGCACTTGATCGTGAATAAGTTGGTTGGCGGGGTGCGCGATGTGCAGGCGCTGGGTCCTGACCCTGCGCCGATCACCTGGGGCGGCCTGTTTCGTGGGACGACGGCGGCCTACCGAGCCCGCTACGTGCAGAACATCATGAACGAGGGCCGTGCGGTTGACCTGATCTGGTCGGAGTTCCTGTATCGGGTTCTCGTTCGAGAGTTCAAGGCCGATTTCGAGCGGTTCTATCAGATCCCTTATCAGATCACGGTCGAGATCGTGGCGGACCTGAGCGGCGCGGTGACGGAGAAGGCGCCTGCTTCGGTTGATGACCTTACGCGGGATGATGCGGCCAGCGTGACGGCATTGGCCGACCAAATCGGCGACCCAACGCTTTCCTCGCTGGTTTCCAGCCTGAACACTGCCATCAGCACGGTAAGCGATATCGCCAAGGCGGCCACCAGCACGATCAATAGCATCGTGAAGCCGCTCAATGCAGTACGCGCTCGCGTGCAGGTGCTGTTCGCCTCCGTCAACAACACGGTGCGCAGCGTGACCACGCTGGGCGGCATCCTGCCAAACAACCCGATTTCCACGAACGTGGGGCGAATCTTGAGCCAGGCTACGGCCGCAACCCAGATTCCGGTGCTGCAGCAGATGGACGTGACGCTCGGCCGGATGGGTAAGAACCTGGGCAACATCAATGCAGGAACCAAGACGGTGACGCAGGCCGGCGGCAACCTTTTGCGCGTCTCCGCAGACGAGTATGGCGATGCCATGGGGTTCACAACGCTGCTCGCTGCCAATGGCCTGACCGATCCGCAGCTTGCCGGCGTGAACACCATCGTGGTGCCGCCGCTGAACCAGACGCCGAATGGAGTGCTGAATGCCTAGTCTCAACGTGCTTCCGGTGCAGCCGTCAGCACGACAGCCGCGCGGCGCGGTCAAGTTGAACGACACGCTGATTGATGGCTGGTTGTCCTGGGAGGTTGAGAGCAACAGCTTTTATGCTGCCGATACCTTCCGCATCACCTTCCTGAAGCAAATGCTGCCGCCCGAGCGGAATGCGCGCTGGTTTTCCGAACTCACCACGGCATTCGTGGAAATCTTCGCAGGCTTCCCGCCGAACGCGGATAACTACCGCACCACGGACCTGACGAGCATGCTCTATGGCCGGGTGGATGAGGTCGAGTTTGATCTCGTGCGCGGGCGCATCGACCTGATCGGGCGGGACCTGACATCGGAATTCATCGATGCCAAGACCACCGAGAAATGGCCGAACTTGACTGCTTCGCAGATCGCCACCGATCTGGCCGTGCGTCGCGGCCTGACGCCGGTGGTTACGCCTACCACCACAAAGGTGGGCACGTATTACGACATCGACAACGTGACGATGACCGACCAGCGCAGCGAGTGGGACATCTTGAACTATCTGGCGCACCTGGAGGAATTCGCGGTCTACGTGCGCGGCAAAACGCTCTATTTCGGCCCGAAGCCGGACCCGAAGGCAACGCCCTATGTGCTGCAGTGGCAGCCACCAGAAGGCGGCCGGGGCTACCCAGTCGGCAATTTCATGGATCTGCGCTTCACCCGGGGCCTGACCGTCTCGCGCGGTATCCAGGTGGTAGTGCGCTCGTTCTTGTCGAAAGGGAAGAAGAGCTTTACCGCAACCTATCCGAGCAAAGGCAACTCGACGCAAGCCGGCAAGGCCAAGCCGTTCGGCGGGACGCAGATTTACACCTACACGATCCCGGGTCTGACGCAGGAGCAGGCGCTTCAGCGTGCGCAGTCCATCTATGCGGAGTTGATCGCGCACGAGATGAAGCTGACGGCCAGCCTGCCGGGCGACAACATCCTGGGGATTGACACCATGGTGCAAGTGATCGGGACGGACACGGCCTGGGACCAGACTTACTACCCGGACAGCATCACGCGCCGGATGTCGTTTGAAGAGGGATACATGATGAACCTGCATGCCAAGAACCATGCGCCGGATTCCACGGTGGCGCCATGAGTGCGCTGGCCAACGCAATGCGCCTGCAGGCGGCGATGGAGCGCAGCACAGAGGCCAAGCCGCGGAAGGGCATCGTCAGCAGCTACAACGCGAACACCTATAGCGTGAAAGTGCGGATTCAGCCGGAGAACGTTGAAACCGGCTGGCTTTCGCTGGCGGCCGCCGCCGTGGGCAACGGTTGGGGTGTGATCTTTGCGCCGTCCATCGGTGATCAAGTCGACGTCCATTTCGAAGAGGGCAATGCGAACAGCGGTTTCGTCTGTAGCCGCTTCTTCGACGACCAGGACCGGCCCATGGCCGTGCCGTCCGGCGAGTTCTGGATGGTGCACAAGACCGGCAGCTTCCTGAAGTTCACCAGCGACGGAAAGATTTCGGTCAACGGCGCTGCGGAGATCGACGTCACCACCCCGGTGGTGAACATCGTGGCCAGTGGCGCGGCCAATGTGACGGCCCCGCAGATCAACCTGGGTGCAGATGGGGCAGACCTGAAAGAGATTCTTACTTCTGCCTTTGCTTCACTTTTCAACGGCCACACGCATAAGAGCAACGGCAGCGGCGTGCAGACTGATCCGCCCCAGCAGCAGGCTGATTCTTCCCACATGACCAGCACAGTAAAGGCTTCCTGATGTCCGACCTCTACCACTACTGGAGCGGAGACCTATCTGCATCCGCCTCCGGCGACCTGCTGGGCGTGGACGGCACGGAGCTGGGGCAGCAGCGCGTCTTGCGGCGCCTGCTGACGAACCCCTCCGCCGCCGGGCAGAACGGCGCGCCAGACCTTCCCGGCGACTACCTGTTCCATCTGGACTACGGTGCCGGGCTACCGCGCCAGGTCGGCGAAGTGGTCGACGTCTCGAAGATCCGGGCGCTGATTCGTGGCCAGATCCTGCGCGAGTCGGCCGTGGCCCGCTCGCCGGCGCCGCAGATCGATGTCGTGCCGATCACCGGGGGCGTCAGCGTTTCGATCCGATACAACGACGCCCAGACCAAGAAACCCGTATATCTCGCCTTCGACGTAAACAAATGAGCCTATCAAGCAAAGACTTCGTGACGCTGGTGCAGGAGCAGGTGGCGTCGATTCAAGGCAAGGCCACCGCGCTGGTGGACCTGACCATCGGCTCCACGTTGCGCGCGGCGGTCGAATCCGTCGCATCGGTGGCGCTGTGGCTGCAGGGGCTGGTGCTGGCGCTGCTGGTCACCACCCGGGCATCGACTGCCAGCGGCAGCGACCTGGACACCTGGATGGCCGATTACAACTTCACGCGGCTGGCGGCGGTGGCCGCGACCGGCTCAGCCACGTTCTCGCGTTTCACTGCTTCTGGCACTGCCTTGGTGCCGGTGGGGGCGCTGATCCAGACTGGCGACGGCACGCAGCAATACACCGTGACGGCTGACACGACCAATGCGGCCTATGACGCCAGCCAGGGCGGCTATGTGCTGGCCAACGGCATCAGCTCGGTGACCGTGCCGATTCAGGCCGTGACGGCCGGCGTGGCCGGTAACGTGACGGCCGGCACGATCAACACCATCGCCCAAGCTATCACCGGGATTGACACGGTGACGAACGCCGCTGGGCTGACGAATGGCCAGGATGCCGAGCTGGATGCGGACTTCCGCGCGCGCTTCATCCAGTACATCAACAGCCTGTCCAAGGCCACAAAGGCCGCAGTTCTGTATGCGATCCTGTCGCTGCAGCAGAACGTCAGCGCTGTCATCGTGGAGAACCAGGCCTACAACGGCATCCCGCAGCCCGGATATTTCTACGCGGTGGTGGACGATGGCAGCGGCAATCCCAGCAGCACGTTCCTGGCCAGCGCCGGCAATGCGGTGGAAGCCACGCGCCCGCTGTCGGTCACGTATGGCATCTTCGGCCCAACTCCTGTCACTGCGAACGTCTCCATGACGATCACCACGGCCACGGGCTACATCCATGCCGATGTGGTGGCGCTGGTCACCGCAGCTCTGCAGACCTACATCAACACTCTGGGCTTGGGTAACTCGCTGAGCTACACCAAGCTTGCCACGGTGGCATATGGCGCCTCGCCGGGCGTCACCAATGTGAGCGCACTGCTGCTGAACGGCGGCACTTCGGACCTGGCCATCACGGCCAAGCAGACGGCGAAAGCCGGGATTATTGCGGTGGCATGATGGCAACTGGCGATCAAGATGACGTTTTCAAACGGCTGAAGGACCTGCTGCCGAATGGCTGGTTCACCGGTGACACACCGATCCTCGACGGCCTGCTGTGGGGCGCGGCCTATGCGCTGAACTTTGTGTATACGCTGTGGGCCTATGCCAAGCTGCAGACGCGCATCAAGTCGGCCACCGATGGCTGGCTGGACATGATCGCCGCGGATTTCTTCGGCGACACGCTGCTGCGCAAGAAAGGGCAGGGCGACAGTTCGTTCCGAAACCGAATCATCATCAACCTGTTCCGTGGGCGCGGAACACGCACGGCCATGATTCAGGTGCTGGAGGAGATCACCGGCAAAACTCCGGACATCTTCGAACCGAACCGACCGCTGGACACCGGGGCCATGAATACGCCGCTGTCTAAAGGATATTGCGGCGTGGCACGCATGGGCTCCATGGCCGTACCGTACACCGCGATGATCACAGCCTACCGGCCCGCTGCGGTTGGAACTGCGGCCGGGGGTGCATTTTGCGCTGCGCCGAAGGTGGCGGCGCTGAACAAGCCGCTGGCCAGCTCCTACATGAACTCTCTCAGCCTGGTGACCACTTCGGCCACCGACGAGGATATTTACGAGGCAATCAGCGCCGTCAAGCCGGTGGGCACGATCATGTGGACCGCCATCGAGTAACCATCCCAGCAGCACCAAACATCCCTTCGGGCCGCCATTGCGCGGCCTTTTTATTTTGGAGAGCCAATGCGCCGCGTCATTACCCAAATCGGACAATCCATCTATGAATGGCTGTTCACCCGCCAGGCCCAAGACAACATGGTGGCGCTGGCCAAGCTGAGCGCGGCGGTGCTTGGCACCAGCACGCAGTTCAACGGCCTGGCCGTGAGCCCGACATCGCCCGCATCGATGCAGGTCAGCGTGGCCCCGGGCGAGATCTACATGCTGGCCGCGCTGGAAGGCACCATCTATGGCACCCTGGCGGCGGATACCACTCACCAGATCGTCAAGCAGGGCATCAGCTTGGATGCCTCGCTGCTGACCCTGGCCGCACCCAGCGTGGCAGGGCAGTCGATCAACTACCTGATCCAGGCCACGTTCCAAGAAACCGACATCAGCGTGGATCCGACCACCGGCACGTCGCCGGTGGTGCTGCAGTTCTACAACGACTCGAACCCGACCGTTCCCTACAGCGGCCCGAACAATTCCGGCGCGACCAGCAATACTTTCCGCCAAGGCTCTGTGGTGCTGAGCGCGAAAGCTGGTATCTCGGCCACCACCGGCAGCCAAGTAACGCCGTCGCCCGATTCCGGATACGTCGGCATCGCTGTAGTCACCGTGGCCAACGGCCAGACCACGATCACGTCGGGCAGCATTACCGCGTACAGCGTGGCGCCGACGATCAATAACACGTTGCTCGGCCTTTCTCCATCTTTTGCGGTCCCGGTCCAGGTGGCCGCAGCGACTGCCGGCGCCCATGCGGCGCAGCTTTCGCAGGTCGTTGGCCAATTGGGACCTTCGCCGCAGATGAGTGCGGTCGTCGGTGCGTCAGCAACAGCCAGCCTTGCATTTACTGATGAGCAGGTCATCGTCGGTACGGCTTTGAATGGGACTCGCTGGGCGCTCCCTTCGTTTAACCAGACCCTGAATCTCGCTACCACCGGTGCTGGCGGGATGGATACCGGCAGCGCCCCTGCCAGCGGCTTCGTGGCCGTCTATGCCGGTTTGAATACCACCACTGGAGCGCGCACCGTATTCGCTCAGACCGTTGGAGCAAGTGCGCCGACCACGATCTACTCAGGGGCGAATGCACCGGCGGGGTACAACGCAACTGGCCTGATCAGCATCTTGCCTACCAATGGTTCTGGCCAATTCCTGGCGTATGTTGCGCAAACTGGCCGCTCGATCGTGATCCCATCCGTCACCGTTCTGACCGGCGGTGGGCCGAGTGCCCCATACACTGCCATTTCCTTGAACACGGCATTGCCGCGAGGGTCCAAAGCTGTTTCGGGATCATTGGCCACCACAGTTGGCTCGCTTGCGCAAGCAAATGCGTCACTGGCGCCGAACGCGGGCGGCGCAGGCGCGCAGAGCGTGGCCGTGCCGGCCACCGGTTCGCCGATGGTCGTTCCGTTCCGTTGCGTTCTTTCGGAAGACCGTCGAATCTACTACTCCACCGGTTCCTCTATTTCTAACCTGAACGTCGTCACGACGGGATACGAGTTCTAATATGGCCCTCTACGCAATTATTCGCCCTGACAATGTGCTCATGATGTTGAGCCCCGATATTTTCCCGGTTGCTGGCTATCAGTCCATTCTGGTGGACGATGAATGCCGCATGGAGGCGGGGAAGTGGCAATACATCAATGGCGAATTCATTCCATATGATGGGCCGAATCCCCAAGTCATCGAGAAGCCTGTAGAGGCCTGATCCACAGCCCGCCCAGTGCGGGCTTTTTTATTTGGGGGCTCAATGCCAGAACCAACAACCAGCGCGGCGACGGGGTACGCCGTCGCTGTGGGCACGGTCACGCTGACCGGATCGTTTCTCGGGCTGCAGTATGACCTGCTGCTGGCCGGCATCTTCGGGGGCTGCGTGGCGCTCTCATTCACACGGCAGACGCCGCTGCTGCGCATGGCCATCACGCTGATCACCAGCGCCTTGGTGGCGGCTTACGGCGGCCCCGTGGCCATGGCCTGGGCGGCGCAGTCGTCGTATTTCGAATGGACGGCCAAGATCCCAGAACAGATGCGCTTCTTCAGCGCCTTTGCCATCGGGGTGTGCTCGCAGACCTTGGTGCCGCTGGCGCTGCAGCAGCTGAAAAGCCGATTCGGAGGGGGTAATCCGCAACCAGGAGCTCCCCAATGACGATCAATTACCTGCTGATTATCAATCTCGTGGCCGCTGGCCTGATCCTGCTGCGCGCGCTGTGCGCCCTCAACGAGATGACGCCGGCTCCTGAGCATCATTTTGACCGGCTGTTTTTTTCGCTAGTCGTGGCCGGGGAGAGCGGCATCCTGCTCGGCCCATTGTTCGGCTACATGCTGAGGCCTGAAATGGCCTACGTGGTGCTGAACGTCGGCTTTTCAGGCATCTACGCTGTTCCCTGGCTGTACCTGGCGGCGCGCGACCGATTGAAAGGACGTATCCCATGGACCTCACGATAGACCAGCTGCGCCAGATCATGCCCGCCTCGATGCGGGCATCGTCTTTTCTGGGGCCGCTGAATTCAGCGATGCGGGAGTTTGGCATCGATACCGCACAGCGCCAGGGCATGTTCCTGGCCAACGTGGGCGCCGAGTCCGGGCAACTCTCGAACCTGGCGGAAAACCTGAATTACAGCGCCGACCGGATCCGCCAGATCGGTAACGCTTCGCCGGCAGGCTCGCGCTGGCGCTCGCTGGTGCCGCGCGCGGCCGAGTTGGCCGGAAATCCCGAGCGCATGGGCAACGCGGTCTATTGCAATCGGATGGGCAACGGCGACGAGGCGAGCGGGGAAGGTTTCATGTATCGCGGCCGAGGCCTGCTGCAAACCACCGGCAAGACGAATTACATGGCCCTGATGATGGCCCTTGGGATTGACTGCGCTGTTCACCCAGAACTGCTGGAGCAGCCAGAGGGAGCCGCGCGCGCTGCCGCGTACTACTGGCATGCCAACGACCTGAGCGAGTATGCCGACGCCGGCGACTTCGACGGGGTGTGCGACATCATCAACATCGGGCGGAAGACGGCCGCCGTCGGTGACTCAATGGACTATGCCAAGCGGCTGGCCCTGTACAAGAACGCCAAGCAGGTGTTGCCATGATGGCCGTCCTCGGAATGCTTCGCATCGTCCCGTCATGGTGCTACTGGATCCTGGCCCTGGTGGCGCTGTGCCTGGGCTGCGAGATCCACGGCGCCGGACGCGTGCAGGCGAAGTGGGACGCGCAGGTGAAACAGCAGGCGGCCGCAGCAGAAGCAGCGCTGGAGCTGCGGCGCGAACAAAACCGGGCCATCGGTGCCGAGCAGGCGCTCAAGTCGGCCCAGATCCAGAGAGGTCACGATGATGAAATGGCAAAAGTGCGCGCTGATCTGCGCAATTCTGAGCGGCTGCGCCTCGGTGCAGCCTGGTGCGACGGTGGCACTCCCGGACCCGCCCAAGCCAGTGGCGCCGCCGGCAGCGATGGAGCCGGTACCACCGGCCGGTTACTTCCTCCAGAGCTGGACAGCGCTGTTCGCGCGCTGATCGGGCAGGCCGAGGAGTCCGCCGCCACCGCCCGCGCGGCGCAGGCCTTCATCCGAGAGAACGGCATGGCGCCGCCGTGACCCATACCCCGAGCTTCCTACGTGGAGGCTCGGGGCCTTTTTTCGCTTCCGGCTTGCTATACTGTGTTTTTATCCAGTATTTCCATGCAGAAAAGCAAGAATCTCAAGCCGCCGCTGTCCAGCCAGGAACTGCGCCAGCTCTACCGCCAGAACCCGACGCCCGAGCTCGCCCGCGCGCTGTGGGAGATTGCGCGCCTGAAATTCAGGATGGAGCAGTTCACCGACGACTACATCAAGGTCATGGCTATGTGGCCGCGCGTGGTGGAAGAACGGCCGGTGATGCTGGAGATGCTGAAGGCCTCGATGCTGGTTGAGACCCGGGAGGCGTGGCCGCGCCCGCGCGAGAAGGAAAAGCCGCTGGACTTCACCAAGGGAACGATCTTCGAAGACCTGGACGATGAGCATCCGGAGGACCGGGCACTGATGGCGGAGTGGATCCGACGCCACGGAAAGCCGCCATAAATTGTGCTATTGCCACCATAGACACGTTTACAAAACAACGACTTACGATCGGTATCGAAAAATTCTGTAGCACAACGATCATTGCGCAAGGCATTGACTTATAAGCAAAATCAGGCGATGCCATAAAAGGTTCATAGCCTATCGGGGGTTCGAATCCCCCCCTCTCCGCCAGTAGTAAAGCAAACTTCAACAAAGTTTGACGAAAAGCCCCTAAGCAATCAAATGCTCAGGGGCTTTTTTTTGCTCGTTGTGCCCGGGTGCGCAAGTTGACTGTTGATTCGCTTGCAAATTCGCGCCGCTCCATTTGCGCTCCTTTCATTGCCTGCTGAAGGTAGCTGCTTTCATACGAGAAGTCGCGCCGAAACCTGATCCTTCACGGTCTGTTCCCACTGGATCTGCATCTCGTAGATCAGGTGGGAACAGACCTGGAATCGACAGCAATCAGAACACCCATCCCGCCTGCACCAGGAGCTTGGTCCTCGGGTAGGGTTCGCTGGAGGGGCGCTGGCTATTCAACCTGTTGGCCAGATAGGCCTTGACCAGGAAATTGTCGTAACTGCCGCTCCAGCCGAGGCCAGCGTCGCTGATCTTGCGCCGCCGGTCGCTTGCGGAAACCGGGCGGGCCGCACTCGCCTGGCCCCAGTCGGCGAAGACCTGCCAGCGGCTGCGCAAGCTTCCCCAGGCCGGCAGGGGACGGGATAGTTCGAGCCGCACAAGGGTGGCATTTGCACCAAGCAGTTCACCGGACGGGTAGGCCATTACTGCGCCAAAGCCTGACACCGGCAGGTATTCGCTGCTGTCGAGATTCTTGCCGTTCAGGGAGCGCTGGTGGCGCAGCGCGCCCGTGACGCTCACTGCCCAGGGCAGCAGCATCACCCGGTTCAGATCGACTGCCAGCTTCTGATAGCCACCCTGCGTGCGTGGTCCCGCCGCGTCCAGTGCGCGGGCGGTGGCGTCTCCGATCTTCAGTTCCCCCAAGCTGACGGCGACCTGTCCCTGCGTCGCGCCCGCCATCCCGAACACAGGGGTTTCGTCGCGCAATGCCAGTTGCGCCGTGGCCGAGGACAGTGTCTTGGGCGTACGGATTCCGGCGCTGGCCATCTTGTCCTCCAGGTCACGGTACCTGGCATTGAGACTTGCCTCGATGGTTTGCGCACGGACGCGACGCAGCGGATAGCTCAGCGTCGCCTCCAGGGTGCGGGCCGTACCGCGGGCATTCAGGCTGGCATACGCATCGCCTAGCTCATATTCGAGCTGGCTGGCCGCCACTTCGCCACGCAGGCCGTCGGCTGCCAGCAGCATCGAATAGGCCAGGCGCCCGCTGACCAGTTCCCCGGTGTCGCTCACGAGCCCGCTGACCGACAGGCGGTCGCCCCGGCCGGTGGGGGAATTGCTCTCCAGATTGAACGAAAGACGGCGACTGCCGGTATAGCGAGAACCGAAATTGTCCCCCATCAGATAGCCGGAAAAAGGCGCAGTCGGTCCGGTGGCCACCACAAAGCCCGAACTGCCGACCTGTTCGCCGGGCAGGACTTCGGCTCGCTCGACGCGTACACCGGGGGTGTCATTGATGATGAGCAGGCTGCGCTCCAGGCTCTCCGCCGACACCGCTGCACTCGCCTTGGTCTGGTCAAGGATGGCTTGTACCGTCGGATCCCCCACCCGCGAGGAATTTTTCAGCTGGAACGAGCCATAACGGCCCTCGACCACCTGGATCCGCAGTACGCCTGCGGTGATATCCTGGGCCGGAATGTAAGCGCGCGCGACGAAGTATCCCCGGCTGCGGTAGTAGCGTGTGATGCGCTGTGCAAGGGAGTCCAGTTCCGGCAGCTGCAGCGATTTGCCGACGCCCTCAGCCACCAGGGGCGCAAGCTGTTCGGTATCGATGACATGGTTACCCTGGATCTGGATGGCACGCACCGGAATTGCCTGCCCCGGGGGGAGCGGTGCCATTGCCGGCTCCATTGCCTGCCTGTCACCCAACGAAGGGAGACTCGGTACCGGCTCGGCAGGGACCGCCGGCGGCTGTGCCTGCTGCAGAATGCTGCCGCTGTTGGGGGCCCCCTGGGCCCAGGTGTTGAGGCCGGCCATCGCCAATGCCATGGTCAGTCCGACCTGTTGAAATGGTGAAGAATGTTTGTTCATGGTGTTCTGTGAGGGCCTGCGCACCGATCCTTATCGCGCGACTTCGGATGGAAGACGGACTCCTCCCTCCACGACGGTAAACAGCGTGCTGGCCTCGCTCGTGGCGAAGAGCGCTTGGGGGGGCTTTCTCCGCGCGTTGTCGTCGGTGACGGTGATCGTCGCAGTCGTGTGCGTGGCAGAAATCGCCCGATTGGCGCCGGTGAGGTCGGGGGCGGAGTCAGGGACATTGCTCGCGGTTCCGTTGGTCGTTCCGGAGGCGGTAACGGCAGCCGCGGGGGAGGCGGGGCCGTCGACAATGGTCAATGTGCCGCTGCCAATATTGAAGTCATAGTTGATGGACGAGAGCCCTGTCGCATTGCCGCTGATCACATAACTGCCTGCGGCACTGGCTGCCGTTGCCGTGCTGCTGCCCACCCCGAGGGTTCCGCCCAGTACGCTCAGGTCTTCACCATTCGTGAAGCCGGTGACGGTCTGGGCAAAGACAGGATTGGCATCGCCATAACGCCTGATCTGGTCGTTCGGCGTGATGGTCAGGGTCGCCTTGTTGATCGTGAGGCTGCCCCCGCTCATTTCAATGTCGTAGCCAAACTGGCTGGAATAGAGGCCATCAAGGCGCAGGTTGGCACCCGTGTAGGTCCCGGCGTTCGCGCTGCTGGCGGTGTAGAAGGCGTTGCCGGACACCAGCGACGAATCGTAGCCGACCGGGAACACCAGGGTACCGGCAGCGCTGTTGGCATTGCCGTCGTAGGTTTTGCTGGCACTGCCGGCGCTCAGGGTCAAGGATGTCAGGAAGGTACGCAGCAGCGGCGCACTGTGCCCTTCATATATCCGCCACGTCGCGCCGGTCCCGCCGGCATTGTCGATGCTCCAGCCGGCGGCCGTGAAGCTGGCCAGGCTGGTGAGCTGCGTACCGGTCAACCCGGCAACACCGCTGGCGTTACCCGCGCCGACACCCTGGATCAGGCTGCTGCTGGTGGTGTTCCAGAAGCTGCCGCTGATGGCTCCGACATTGCTGCCTACCAGGCCGCCTGCCGCACCGCCAGCCGATGCGGCGTTGCCGGTTGCGTAGACACGCAGCAGGCCGCCGTCATTGAAGCCCACCAGGCCGCCTGCGGTGGCACTGCCCTGTACGCTGCCGGTGGCATAGCTGTCGCTGATGGTGCCGGTACTGGCATTGCTGCCGGCCAGACCGCCGCCATTGAGACCGCCGCTGACATTGCCCGAGGCCAGGGACTGGCTGATGCTGCCCGCGTTGCTGCCTGCGAGCGCACCGACATTGCCCGTACCCGTCACGCTCACATCACTGCTGACCCGCTCGACCACTCCGGTGGAGGCGTTGTGGCCCACCAGTGCAGCGCTGTAGGTTCCTCCATCCACGCTTCCACCTGCCAGGTACAGGTTGCCGACATAGCCGGCGTTGTAGCCGAACAGGCCGCTGTAAGTGCTGCCGGGACGATTGATGACCAGGCCGCTGATACGGTGGCCTTGCCCGTCCAGCCGCCCAGTGAAGGGATTGGCCAGGCTGCCGGCAGGAACGAAACCGCTGCCGCTGTTCCATGACGCGCTGCCGGAGGCTGCGATGTCGCCGGCCAGTACGAAGTGCGTGCCCCCCAGTCCGGCGGAAGCCAGCCCCTGCAAACCATAGACATCGGCGATGCGATAAGGCGTGGCAGCACTGCCATCGCCGCCGATGGCGCGCACAAACGTCGCGCTGGAGCCGAGACGGAAGTCGGTGACGCTCAAGCCCGGCAGGCTTGCGGCCACCTGGATACAGCTGCCGCCATTGAAATTCAGCACACCGAGATTGACGTCGCCGGTACTGGACACCGAGCCGCCAGCCGAGATCGTCAGGCTGCCATTGGCCGCATGGATGCCATCGCCCAGGACGATGTTGCCGGCGCTGGTGGTGCTCAAGCTCAGCGCAGCGTTGTCAGTCCAGGCCAAGCGGTCGGCCAGATTGAGGTTGCCGCCTGCCGAAAGATGGCGGGTACCGCTGACAATGAAAGTGCCGCCACTGTCCAGGCTGAGCAGGCCGCCGGCGCCCAGGTCGGTGTCCAGGCTGAAGCTGGTGGCGCTGGCCGTCAGTGAGAGGCCGTAACCATTGCTGGTCAAGGCGGAGAAGTCGCTGGGGGCGAAGAAAGTGAGGTCGGCAGCGCTGTAGCTGCCGCGTGCGCCCAGGTAGCGATTGCGGGTGGCCGACAGGCCGGTCTGCCTCGTGACCAGCCGCACCGAGGACCCATGCAGATCCAGGCCCTGGATGCCATTGATGCCGCTCACGTCGCTGAAGGCGGCCCCTTTGGTGGTACTGCCAGCCAGGTAGGTGATGGCGCCGTTGCTGTCAAACTGACTGGCTGCTCCGAGCACATAGTAATAGCCGTTGGCTCCGCTGGAGGCGCTGCCGATCAGCTGCCCGCCGGACACCGCAGCCACGGTGGCACCGGCCAGTGCGGTACTGCCCGCATCGCTGAAGACCTGGCCGCTCACCGCATGGGGCGTGGTGGAATAGCGCCATGTCAGGTACGGGTAGAGGTTGCTGCTGATCCCCCATATCGAGGAAGCGAAACCAGTGGGCAGTGAGCCCTGGAGTTGTGCTGTGCTGCGCCCGGTCATGCCGCTGGCCAGGCCGCCGGCCGTCCCTTGCAATTGGCCGCTGGTCTGGATGTTCCAGTAGGCGTTGCTGATGGCACCGTTCGCACCATTGTTGTAGCCGACGAAGCCGCCTGACTGGTTGCCTTCGACGTAGCCGGTGGCATAGCTGTTGCTGATGGTGCCGTTGATGAAGTTGACGCCGGCGAAGCCACCGATGTTGCTGGCAGCGCCTTGTCCGATGACCGCGCCGCTGGCATAGGAGTCAGTGATGCTGCCCTCGTTGTGGCCGACGAATCCGCCGATGGGCCCGCCTGCACCCCTCACTGTGCCGGTTGCGTAGGACTGGCTGATGGCGCCGCCGTCACCGCTATAGCCGTTGCCCCCCACCAGACCACCAATATAGCCGCCCACGGACGAATTGGTGCCGGTGACGTCGCCGCTGGCATAGGATCGGGTGATGCTGCCGCCGTTGACGTTGAAACCGACCAGGCCACCAACCTGGTAGCCGGCACCGTTGACATTGCCACTGGCGGAAGCATCGGCAATCGCGCCGCCATCATTTGTGCCTACCAGCCCGCCCGTATTGGCCTCGCCCGAGGAGGTACCGTTCACATTGGTGCTGGCCGCAGCATTGGCCAGCGTGCCGCCCAGCATGTAGCCGACCAGGGCGCCCACGCCGTCGGCACCTGTAATACTGCCTCCCGTCAGTGTCACGTTGCTCAGGCTCGCCCCGGAGGTATAGCCGAACAGGCCGACGTAATTGGTGGCCGCGCGGTTGATGGCCAGGCCCATGATGCTGTGCCCCTGTCCATCGAAACTGCCGGTGAACTGCTGGGGGCTGTTGCCGATCGGAACGAAGCCCGATGCGCCCCAGACCTCGCCGTAGGAGCCAGCATTGCCCGCCAGCGCAGCGGTCAAACTCAGGTCTGAGCCCAAGCGGTAGCTGGCCGAGAGATCAAGACCCATCAGCTGCAAGGCGTGTGGTGTGAATATGGTCGTGGAATACTCGTTGCGCAACATCGGCCGGGTATTGCCCTCAAACATGACCCAGGTGTTGGTGAAGTCCAGACCAACATAGCTCGCTTGGTTGCGCGGGGCAGACAGCCCTGTGCCACCGCCCCGGGAGCTGGACTGGCCGGTACTGTTGACGTCCCAGTAGCTGTTGTTGACCGTGATGGTTGGCAGGTAGCCGCCTCCGACCAGGCCGCCCGTGGCGGAATAGCCCGTCACCTTGCCGCTGGCGTAGGTGTTGGTAAGTGTGGCGCTGGAGATCACTTCGCCCAGCAGTCCCCCAGCGAACGCGCTGGTGTTGCTGACGGTCGCGGTCACGGAGCCGGTGGAATAGGAGTCGGCAATGGCGATGCTGGATACGCTGCCCGCCAACCCACCTACCACAGTCAGACCGGTCACGTCTGCTGCAGAGGAAGAGTAGCGGATCAGGCCGTTGTACACTGTGCCGGCCAGGCCGCCGACGAAGGCTCCGGAGCCCGAGATGATGCCGGTCAGATGAACATTGCTGAGGGTGCCGCCGAGGTTGGCAGCAACGCCGGCGACGTTCAACTGGCCGTTGATGCTGGCGTTGGAGAGAGTCAGGTCACGTACATTCCCGGATACGGTACGGAATAGCGCGACGTCACTCTCCTGACCGCGATTGATGGTCAGCTTGTCGATGCTGTGGCCGAGCCCGGCGAAGTTCATGCTGACTCCGTCCAGCGGATTGAAACCGGCCCCGGCGTTCCAACTGGCTGTGCTGCTGGCATCGATGTCATTGGCCAGCGCATAGAAGCCGGTGCTGGTGATGCCTTGCAACGCACCGATATCATGGATCAGCGTATAGCCGGTGCCCGCCATGCTGAGGCTGGCGTTTCTGCCGGACAGGGTGACGCGGGCGCCCTTGTTCAGGCTGTAGCCGCCGCTGTAGGAGAGCGAAAGCCCGGCATTGTTGCCGGTGGCAGTGATGTCCTTGTTGATCAGGATGCTGCCGGCAGCATTCAACGCCAGCACCGTATTGGCGCTCCAGCTGATGGGGGCGTCCACGGTGATATTGCCTGCCTGGCTGCCGCCGACACCGGTAGTGACCGTGATACCTGTGCTGGCCAAGGCATTGGCAAGTGTCGTGACGTTGAGCACACTGTCGTTGGCATTGCCATTGAAGCCGCCCATGCCTGAGCTGATTGCGTTTGAAATCGTCACGTTGTAGGGATCGATCAGCCACTCGCCGGTCTTGCCCCCGGGGGCCAGGGTAGTGATCTTCACGTCGTCAGCGATCTGGATGCGGGCGGCGCTGGTTTCGATGAAGCCGCCATTGCCACCGTCGGGCGCACTGGCATCCAGCTTGCCGCTGACCTGTACGCTGCCTGAGGTCATGTCGCCCAGCAGGAGAATGCGTCCTTCCTTGTTGACGACCGTTTGAGCCCGGATCTCCCCGCTGTTGTTCACCAGCCCGGATAGCACCGTATCGAGTCCCTTGGCGGTCAGTATCACCAGTCCGCCGTCGGCCCGGATCGCCTGTTTGTTTTCCACCAGGCTCTCCAGGCTTCCCTTGTCGACCGAAACCCCGACCAATGAGTCACCGTTGAAATTCAGGCTCACCCGTTCGCCAGCGGCCAGGATCGCGCTCCCGACGCGGGCAGTAATGCTGCCTTCATTCTTCACTTGATTGCCCAGCAAAGCGACGTAGCCGCCGTCCCTCGCTGTAAGCGAGCCGAAGTTGATGACACGGCCGCTGCCGCTGCCGCTGAAAGTCGTTCGCCCTGCCATGAAGTCGGCGTCCGACAGGTTAAGCGTGGAAGCCACCAGGCCGCCGACATTGACTTGTGCTCCCTGGGCGAACAGCACACCATTGGCATTGAGCAGGTAGAGTTGGCCATTGGCGTTCATCGCCCCGGCAATCACCGACTGCTCGTTGCCTACCACGCGGTTCAGGGTGACGGCGGCAGCATTGGGCTGCTGGAAATTGACGGTACCGCCAGCCCCGATGGAGAAGCCTTGCCAGTTGATTGCGGCGCGCTGGGTGCTCTGCTGCACTGTCATCGTGTTGGCGTTGACGCTGATAGTCGCGCTGCCGGCAGTCACCTGGCCACCGTCAGGCAGCGTACCGGCAGCAGGCGCCGCCATGGCCGATCCAAGCAGGCCCGTCAGCAGGCCTGCGCCCACGATGCTGCCGCCCGACCGCCCCCGCGCCCGGACTTTTTCATGGGTGACCACAAACTTCTGCTGGCGATTGCTCCAGACCAGCCGGTAGATTCGATTCACAAAATTTCCCTCGATCGTCAGAGCCCTTCTTCCCCACCTGCCGGGAAGGCAGACGCACTGCCACATCCGCAACGTCTTCCTTTATTCAGATAATGGATTGGAAGTTGATCGTGCGTGCGGCTAATGACTCGGCAATCTGAGCTACACCTTTTCTGATGGCTCCAGAAATTGTGCGTGTGACGCTACAGGGGAAGAGATGGTTTGTTTGGAATTTTTTTAAGACTTTGGGCGAATATAGCAGCAAGCGCTGGCTGCTCATATAGTCCAAATGGAGGGGGCGCTACGCTTGCTTGCTCAAGCTCAGCAGGGATCGATTGGCGTCTTGAAGGCCGAGGTGGTGAAGTGGATGTTCAAATGTGGACTGGGTTTTCTCGCGCCGTTGCCGCCAAGGGCAGGCGTCCTCCACCACAAGAAAAACACCCCAAAGCCTGGATTGATGTCCAACTTTTGGGGTGAGGTGCAAAGCGGGTCTTTTTCCTGTGCCATTTCATCAGGCGTGTGCCATTGAAAATGCTGCGCTTGCGTCCAAGCCGCAGCTACGGCGGGAGCCAGGTCAGAAGCGCATTTTCAGGTAAGCAGAAGGTCCTTTCAGCTTGATGTCGAAGGCCGCCTGCGAATTGCCGCCGTCGCGGTCGATATGAATGCGGGTAATGCCATAGTCCGCGCCGATGCCGATGTTCTTCAGCGGGTACCATTCCACGCCCAATGCCCCGCCGTAGATGTGGCCGGTCACTGTGCCCCAGTTCTTCTTCACGCCCGAGGCTTCGGCATAAATGCGCAGGTCCTTGCTGAAAGCGTGTTTCCATCCAAGCTCGAGCAGGGGGGCGAAGGTCTTCTCGGTCTGGCTTTCACTGAGTGCCCCCGTTGTTCCGTTGAATACGCCGCTGGCCTGCAGATCGTAGTGCGCCCGGTAGTAGCCTGCGCCCACCCCGATACCGAAAACGTCATTGCCCGAGCCCAGCCACCACTTGTAAGCCAGAGAGGCAAAATCCACCTCGATGTTGGCGTTCGCGCTGCCGGCCAGGATAGCCGGTGTGCCGCCGACGTTGAATGAGCGGGATGTGCTGTAGGTATAGTCGTTGCGGTAGCGGAAATAATCGAAGGACAAGCCGTGGCTATCCCCCAGCAGCAGCTCGGCGCGTACCCGCGGCAACGTGGTGCGATCGCGGTCGATGTCACCGCTCTGAGCTGAACCGTAACGGGTATTGCCCTGGACGTTGAAGGTCGGATCAACGTAATAGCCACCTGCGGAGAGGCTGAAGCGATCCAGTGCCGGCGAGGGATCCGCATGGGCTCCCTGCGCAAAGAGACCCAGCGCGACGGTGCCGGAAAAAGAGGCCATCAAACGTAATGTCCTGGTGTGCAAGCCGAAACGTGCGAACGAGTGGAGGTTCATGGTGGTAATTGCCCGGTAATGTGTTGTCATCGAAGAGGTCGCGAGGACCCGAAAGCCGCGTCATCGTAAATCGTCGCGTCTGGACACATCGATCAGCGCATTTCTCTAACTTTTGTAGGAAATGGAGAGCGCTGATTCCGGGAGGAGATGAGGAGCGGTGGGGCACTGAATGCGGTGCGCTGCGATTGAAGATGGCGGAGCTTGCCGCATCGCAGAGACTGGCCCGCCCGATGCGTAGGCCAATCGCGAGTCCGTGCGCAAATGTCGCAGCGCCAAGAGGTGAAGAACGCGATTGGAAAGTCGCGGCGCCGGAGCAGGCCGACTGCTTCAGTGGAGCGTATCTGCGGCGCTTGTTCCGATATCCCCGGACAGCGCCAGCCCTTCCTGCTCCTCGATGAAGAGCAGGAATTCCATATGATTGCGGGCCTGTATCCAGGCCGCCAGCGTACGCACGCTTTGTGCCTGCAAGCTGTTGATGTGCCACGCGATCAGTGCGCCCAGGTGCTGCCTGATTTCGTAGGACTCCGCCCCAGCCGCGTGCATGCCGACCAGGCAATTTCGGGTGGCATTGCGGATCAGGTCGCCCACGATCAGGTTGGCCCCGGCCATCTCGGCCAGCTTCTGCACGATCAACGCATATCGGTGGGCTATCTCTTCTGCAAAACTGTTTAGCATTTTTTCTCCTGTTGCCCAGCTTAAACCGGCCAGGGCAACGCCCGCCATCGGGAGAATCCTGAGAAGTGCGCCTGCGCGGGATGGCGCGCGGGCGCTTCACCTCAGGCAATCTCTGATAGCGAAGCCTTCCCGTGCGAACAATAATGGCATTACGAGACGTCACCGTTCAGGGGAGAACAATGGAAGTGTGTCCGATCAAGGTGGCGTCCCGGGCGGCCAAGGGGTTCGTGGCGGCCGTGTGCATCATCATCGTCCTGTTGGAAGCGTGGACCATCTGGCACGAACGTACGGCCGAGATGGAGGAATCCTCGCGCGCCACCGCCAACATGGCGCTGGCGCTGGCCCAGCACGCCGACCAGGCGCTGGATGAAGTCGATATCGTGCTCAAGTCCGTCATCGAGCAGGCCCAGGGCAAGCCGCTGGGCGCCGCAAGCAAGGAGCGGCTGCACAACTTCCTGGTGCGCAATGTGGGCGAAGTACCGCAACTGGCGGGCCTGTTCATCTACGATGAAAAGGGCAAGTGGTTGGCGTCGTCCCAGCAGGTCCTCGAAACACGGTTCAACAACAGCGACCGTGACTATTTCCAATACCACAGGACGCATCGCCAGGACGCCGTCTTCATCGGCAAGCCGATCCGCAGCAAGTCCACCGGCCATTGGGTGCTCACCATGAGCCGGCGCCTCAACAAGCCCGACGGCGCCTTCGCCGGGGTCGTGCTGGCCACGCTGGATATCCAGTTCTTCGAGCGCTTCTATCACAAGTTCGATATCGGCCAGAAGGGGGCGATCCTGTTCGGCTCCAATGATGCCACCGTGTTGTACCGCCGTCCTCTACTGGCCGATTCGATGGGCAAATCGCTCGCGCAGTCGCCCTTGTTCCGCCAGCACATCAGTACTGCAGACGCCGGCCAGGTGACCATCCGCTCCAACCAGGACGGCGTATCGCGCGTGCATGGCTTCAAGCACCTGGGCAATTATCCGTTGTTCGTCATCGTTGCCGTGTCGGAAGATGAGGTCCTGCAGAGCTGGCTTCACCATGCCATCGTGCGGGCCGTCGGGGTCGCGCTGCTGCTGCTGGCCATCGGTTACGGTGGCAACAAGATGGTGGCGCAGGTGTCGCTGCGCGAGCGTGCCCAGGCCGACGCCGTGCGGGCCCAAGCCGAGCTGGAGACGATGTTTGAATTGCTGCAGAAGCAGTCACGTCGCGACGGGCTGACCGGCGCCGTCAACCGCCGTCATTTCGACGAACTGCTGGAGGCGGAAGCCGCGCGTTTCGCACGGGTGGGGGGAGCGTTTTCATTGCTCATGATCGATGTGGATCACTTCAAGCAATACAACGACCACTACGGCCATGTGGTGGGGGACGTGTGCCTGAGGAACATCGCGGCGGCTATCTCCAATGCCGCCCAGCGCGAGATCGATACCGTCGCGCGATACGGTGGCGAAGAATTTTCAGTGCTGCTGCCCGAGTGCGGCAGCGCCGGCGCACTGGTCGTGGCCGAGCGGATCGGTGCGGCCGTCAAGGCCTTGGGCATCCCGCATGCAGCGACCACGAAGGGCCTGGTCAGCGTCAGCATCGGTGTGACTTCCATCGCCAGCGCTGACGGCTTCTCCTGGCAGCCGCGCGAACTGGTTGAAAGCGCCGACAAGGCGCTTTACGAGGCCAAGGAAGCAGGACGGGGCAGGGTGGTCTTCCGGGACTTCATCGCCAGGAAACCGACCCTGGCCTGGTCTGCCTAGGGCCTGTTCACATTAAATCTGCGAGATGCGTTGCCCCCAGAAGGCGGGCTGGCAAGGCCCGCGTCAGGGCTGGTGGTGGTGCCACCAGCCCTGACGTGCAACGCGGCCAGCACGCCTTCTGGGGGCAACCCTCCGGGAGAGGCCGCCAAGCGTCGCCTGCCGTTGTTGCAGCTCCTTGCCGTGGCACCACCACAGCGCGTCGCTGCGCCTAGGCAGTCAACGCTTGGCGACCTCTCGCACTCGCAGATTTAATGTGAACAGGCCCTAGCCAAGTCCGCACCTGCTCATTGCGGTTTTTGGGGTTTGCCAGCCTCGCCATTGTCGCTGGCCGCATTCGGGCTCTTTTCCACCAGTACCCCGCCGCGTCCGGCACGCTGGATCCCGGCCGGTGCATTGAGCGGCGGCTGTCCGCCCAGTGTGCCTTCATGGCCTTCCGGTTCCTGCTCGAAGCGGGTCTCGGTGGGGCCTTCCTTTGGACGGCGGGATTGATCCTCGACGCGCTCGTCATCGCGTGGTGCAGCGTTTTCTGGCAAGTTCATGGCAGTCTCCCTGAAAGCTGCAAGGTAGCCTTGCCGGCCAGCCTGCGTTATCAGCGGTGCACGCACAATGACGTCAGCCAGGCACGGACAAGCCTCAGTCGGGTTCGTCCAGGGCGTGCATTGCACGCGTACGGATTTTTTCCATGGCCTGCAGCAAGGCTTCGCACTCGCTGCGCTCCAGGGCCTGCAGCAGATAGGCCTCGCGCGCCTGGACCATCGGCACGATCTTGCGGTAGAGCTTGCGGCCTTGCGCCGTGGGCTTGACCAGCCGGGCACGCGCATCGTCCGGACTGGGCTGGCGCGTCACCAGGCCGTCCTGCTCCATGCGCGCCAGCGCGCGGCTGACCTGCATCTTGTCCAGCGAAGTGTGGGGGACCAGGTCACTGGCCTGCATCTGGCCCTCTTCGGCGAGGGCCGCCAGGATGCGCCATTCATCGCGGTTCAGTCCGAACCGGTCCGCGTAGACGGCCGCGACCGACCGGCTGACGGCCTCGGCGAGCTGGGCCAGTTGATAGGGAAAGAAGGTTTGCAGTTTCATCCCCGGATGGTAACAGACGTTACCATCCGGGCAGGGCAGTGGCGCGCTTGATCCACATCAAGAACCCTGTACTTGCCGCAAGGCCGACGCAACCTGCGCGTTGACCTGGGCGGTACGCTCTCCATATAGTAACAACTGTTACTAATCTTAAAATGACCCTCCAGGAGACTGCCATGAAGATCGATCGCATCCACCACGTTGCCTACCGCTGCAAGGACGCCAGGGAAACCGTCCTCTGGTATCAGAAATACCTGAACATGGATTTCATCCTGGCCATCGCCGAGGACCAGGTCCCGTCCACCAAGGCAGCCGATCCCTACATGCATGTCTTCCTCGATGCCGGCCAGGGCAATGTGCTGGCCTTCTTCGAGATCCCCAATTCGCCGCCCATGGGGCGCGACATCAATACCCCAGCCTGGGTCCAGCACATCGCCTTCAAGGTCGACAGCGAGGCCACCCTCAAGGAAGTCATGCAGCGCCTGCAGGCTGATGGCATCGAGGTGGTCGGGATCACCGATCACACCATTTTCAAATCCATTTATTTTTTCGATCCCAGCGGCCACCGTGTGGAGTTGGCAGCCGATTGCGCCAGCCCGCAGCAGTTGCAGCGCCTTGACGAGGTCAAGTGGGAGATGCTGGAGGAATGGGCACGCACCCGGCGCGCACCCAGGCACGCGGCCTGGATGCATGCGCAGGAATTCACGCCAGCGGCGCAGTGAGCGTGGCCAGGCTCAGTAGATGTCCAGCCCGAAATACTGCGCAACGTCACCTTCGGTCCAGTCCTTGATGACATTGCGCTCCAGCAGCACGCGATATTCCGGGCGTTGCCGGCCGGATGCCTCCTGGATGATGCGGCTTTCCAGGGTGTAGAGGGTTTCGTGGATGCGTGCCGTCATCGAGGCATGCTTGATGACGCTGCCCACTTCCACGTTCCGTTGATCGTCGTTGGCGGGGATGTCCATCAGCGCTCCCTCATTTCATCTGCGCGCGCCGCGCCAGGATCTTTTCGATCTTTTCCTTGAGCGTGGCGGCGTTGAAAGGTTTGACGATGTAGCCATCGGCACCTTCCTGGGCGGCCGTGACGATGTTTTCCTTCTTGGCTTCTGCCGTGATCATCAATACCGGCAGGTGGGCCAGCGCAGGCGTGCCGCGGATCTTCTTGAGCAGGGTCAGGCCATCCATGACCGGCATGTTCCAATCGGTCAGCACGAAGGTAATGCCGGCGGCGCCGGACTCCAGGATCTTCAGCGCCGTGGAGCCGTCATCGGCTTCCACGATCTTGGTGTATTCGAGTTCCTTGAGCAGGCCGCTGACGATGCGGCGCATCGTCGAGAAATCGTCGACGACGAGAAAGTGTTGGTCTGTATCAGCCATGGTGAAGCTACCTTGAGGGGGAAGGTGTGATGTACAGCAACGAGCAAAAAGCGTGCCGATGACACGCTGAGTCGCCGCAAATAACGCGGCTGCAGGCAGGGCGCAGTGTGGCCGCAGCCGCCACCGCGTCCTGCGCAAGCGCAGGATGCCGGGTCAGTGGGGCAGGGGCGCTGTCCTTAGTTGCTCAGGGCCCATTTGCCCGCGCTGTTCTTGCAATAACGCAATTTGAGCGGTTCGGTGCCACGCTTGCTGCTCACCACCAGGTCCACATTGGCGCAAGGCGGGGTGCTTTGCTCGAAGGTGGGGGTGATCTTGGCCGTGGTGCTGGGCTTGGGGCCATCGGTCCACTGCGAAGTCTTGCCGCTCACGCCGGCGTCCAGGGACGCGGTAATGGCGGCGTAGAGGGAGTTGATCTGTTCCTTCTTCAGGTCGGCCACGGCCGTGTTGGCGAAGAAATCAAGGTTGGCCTGCGCGTGGGCCTGATGGCTCAGGGCGGCGGCGCAGATCAGGCCAGCCTGGGCGGCCAGCTTCAGGAAGCGGAAGCGAGAGTGGGGGCGCTTGTTCATGGCTTGCTCTTTTCTCATATCGGGAGGTCAATGGCGCCAACCGCCATCGGGGGGAGAGGCGGCGGCGTTCCAGTCTACGTTTATACCAGAAGTCACGTCACCACCAAACTTGTGCTTGCGCGGTAAAGGCCTTGCTTTTCCCGCTTTGCGTTACGTTGCACCTCGTCATAATGCGCCAGGCTGGCGATGCTGCGCATGCGGCGCCGGCCTTGCCGATCCTGCCGTGCAGGAGTGCTGCAAACGATTGCAGCGATTATTTCCGATACAAGAAAAGGGGAAGTGATGAAGTCATGCCTGAGACGTGCCAGCCTGGTCCTCGCCGCGCTGAGTGCGATATTGTCGATCCTGCCATCTCCGGCATTGGCCCAGGCGCCCGCCGCTGCGCCGGTGCAGGCAGTGGCCTCCGGCGTGCGCTATCAGCTCATCGGCCGCTGGGATGTGGACAAGCTCAACACCATCCTGCAAAAGGACACGCCGGCCTTCTCCGGCGTGCCCGTCACCTACTCGCCCGCGCGCAATGCCGTGCTGCTCTATCGCATCACCTATCCTTCCGTGATCCCGGAACGCGGCAACCAGCCCATCCTGGCCTCGGGCCTGCTGGCGCTGCCGGATACGCCGGCCAAAGCCTTTTCGCTGGTGTCCTACCAGCACGGCACCGTCTACGAGCGCCAGCAGGTCCCCTCCTTCCCCGACCAATCACCCGAGACGCAGCTGATGATTGCCCAGTTCGCCGGCCAGGGTTACGCCCTCATCGGCGCCGATTATTTCGGCATGGGCATTTCCACCGAGCCGGAAGGCTACATGGTCAAGGGCAGCCACCAGCAAGCGACCTACGACATGCTGCTGGCCGCGCGCAGCGTGCTGGCCAGCATGGGCGTGCGCGAGGACAGGCTGTTTCTTTCCGGCTGGTCGCAGGGTGGTTTCGTGACCATGGCCTTCCTCGAAAAACTGGAAGCGGCCGGCATCAAGGTGGATGCGGCCACCACGGCCAGTGCGCCGCTGGACGTGTTTGCGCTGCTCGAAGGCTTCCTCACTTTTCCGCGCCCCAACGATGCCTCCTGGCTCAACAGCATCGTGATCCTATCGGCCTTCGCCTTCGAAAATTATTACGGCGTGCCTGGGCTGGCGCGCTCGGTGCTCACCGATGCCTCCTATCCGGTGGCCAAGAAAGCCTACGATCGCCAGCCCTTCAACGTGGCCGACATCCCGACCGACTTGCACAAGCTGATGCGGCCCGAATATTTTGACCCGCAGTATTTCGCCCGTTCCGCCTATGGCCGCCTGATCGCGACCACCCAGGCCTATCGCTGGGTGATCCGTTCCGACGTGCGCAATTACTACGGCGAAACCGACGAGGCCATCACCCCCGGCGTGGGCCGCATGGCGATGACTTATGCGCAAGCCATGGGGGCCGGCAATGCACGGGTACAGGCGGTCTCCACCGGACCGACCACGCATCGCGGCACCTTTGCCACGGCGGTGCCGGCCTGGAAGCGTTGGTTTGACGAGAAGGCAGCGGGCCAGTAGCCTGCCCACCCTGTCGGGGAAGTGACGCAGGTCCGAGGCAGCCGCGCAAGGGCCGATCAGACCTGTCTCTTCCCCCTTATTCCTCCCTGGGGTGCCAGCTCATCTGCCTTATCATCACCGCGCCGGTACTTCCGCCGGCTGTCCGACTCCACTGCGCAATCCACATGAATACTCTCCGCCGTCTCCGCCTTGGCGCTCGCCTGGCAGCGGGCTTTGCTGCCCTCCTGTTGTTGCTGGTCATCATTACCTTCATCGGCATCACGCGCATGTCCTCTCTGGATGCGACCTCCTCCGATTTGAGCAGCGGGATTTATCCCAAGGTCAATGCGTCCCAGAAGATGCAATACCTGATGATGAACATCGCCCGGTCGGCGCGCAACATCATCATTCTGGAGGATGAGGGCCAGATGCTCAGCAACAAGCAGGGCATCGACAAGGATCTGGCGGAGTTCCAGAAGGCGCTCGAATTTGTCCGTGCCCGTGCAGTGTCCGACGAGGCCCGCCGTCTTGTTGCGCTGGTTGACGAGCAAAGCAAGGCCTACTTCGCGTTCACGGGCGATGTGGTCGCACTGGGACTGAAGAACCAGAACGTGGAAGGGCAGCGCCTGCTCTTCGGTCCGCGCTACAAGACCCAGGGCGAACTGCTGGCCACGCTGCAGCAATTGGTCGCCTTGTTCGAAGGCCAGATGCGTACGGCCAGCGAGCAGGCCCACGCAACTTACGTCACTTCTGCAACTATCCTCGGCGTCTCGGCGGCGGTGGCGATCCTGCTTGGCTTGATCGCTGCGCTGGCCATCAGCCGCTCCATCACGGTCCCCATGGCCGATGCTGTCGATGCAGCGCGCAAGGTGGCCAACGGCGACCTGACCAAGACCATCAACGATCGCGCACCGGATGAAACCGGTGACCTGCTCGGCGCGCTGCGCGACATGAATGCCGCCCTGGTCGATATCGTCTCCAACGTGCGCACCGGTGCCGACACCATCGCCACGGCCTCGCAGGAGATTGCGGCCGGCAACCAGGACCTGTCGGCCCGCACCGAGCACCAGGCCAGCTCGCTGGAAGAAACCGCTTCCTCGATGGAGGAGCTGACCTCCACCGTGCAGCAAAACAGCGCCAATGCCCGCCAGGCCGCGGAGATGGCACAAGCCGCTTCGCACATCGCCGGGCAGGGTGGTGCCATCGTGGGTGAGGTGGTCAGCACCATGGACGCCATCGATGCTTCGGCACGCAAGATCGTGGACATCATCGGCGTGATCGACGGCATCGCCTTCCAGACCAACATCCTGGCCTTGAACGCCGCCGTGGAAGCGGCGCGTGCCGGTGAACAGGGGCGCGGCTTTGCGGTGGTGGCCACGGAAGTGCGCAGCCTGGCCCAGCGCTCGGCGGCTGCCGCCAAGGAAATCAAGGTCTTGATTGGCGACTCGGTTGAGAAGGTCGATTCAGGCGCCCAGCTGGTCAAGAAGGCCGGCCAGACCATGGACGAAATCGTGCAAAGCGTGGCCCAGGTGAACACCATCATCGGCCAGATCAGTGCCGCCGGCGAAGAGCAGCGTGCCGGCATCGAACAGGTGCATCAGGCCGTGGCGCAGATGGATGAGGTCACACAGCAGAATGCCGCCCTGGTGGAAGAGGCCGCTGCAGCGTCCCGTTCCATGCAGGGCCAGGCCGCTGAACTGGCCGAGAAGGTGGCTGTGTTCCGCTTGCCGCAGCAGGCGCGTGCAGCAGTGATGTAAGTCCCGGCGACTGTTCAGGTCGCCTTGCCAGAGAAAAGCTGTCCGCACAACGGGCAGCTTTTTTTATGGGCGTTTGCGGCCGCAGGCGAGCCATGGCCCGGATCGGCTGGTGCAAGGGAAGGTGGGAGCAAGCCGCAACCAGGAGCGGTTGCGGCGAGGAAGAGGGAGCGCGAACAGCTCTTAGTTGTCGGGCAGTTCGCCCTTGGCGGCCAGGTCGATGGCACGCACGATGGCCACGGCCTTTTCGATGACTTCCGCCTGGCTGGAGACGCGCATGCTCTTCTTGAGGTGATGGATGTGATCGCGGGTCTTGCGGCTCACCGGAACGTTGAGGAAACCATCCGGTTCTGTCAGGAACTGCGGCGGAACCACCACGACGGGTTCGACGGTCTTGGAACGCTTGGGCATGGGTATCTCCCTTGTGATTGGTCTGGAGTGACGTTGGTAGAGTGCCTGCGGCAATATAACTTTGATCGTGAAGACAGAAGAACTTATTTCTTCGATTTTACGATTTTTATCTGGCCGCTCTTATTTGGCGGGAATGCTGCGGCTGATCTTTGACGAGATCGCAACAGCGACGATGCCCCCGCTTTTTATTCCTGCTTGGAGATCGTGTCAAGCGAATTTCTAAACAATTGCCCGAGTGGACAGGTTTCCCAATCCTTAGATTTTGTCCCCTTGCCATGCCTTCTGCAGAGCGGGTCGTCATTCGGTTTTCGCTAGGGGGATGGGCATTGGCGGGCAGGTAGTCGTGACATTGCAGCCGCGGGAAACCTTACAACTTCACGCAGTACGCTGATTGATATCCGTAGCGATATCGAAGTTCCGCAGCCAGCGGCAGTCCGGCAGATGATTTACGCCAACAAGCGGCCGCTGGCATGCTCCTTGCAGAGGTCGGGACAGCGTCCCGGCGTGCCTGCTCCTGGGCAAGCGCCCGGGACGTACATACAGTCAGTCGCGTGATTTTCTAAGTGTTTGCACGCTGCAAGGTTTTTCACGCGACGTCCGACATCCACGACAACAAGGGAACCCTCATGAAGTTCGTCAAGACCATCCTCGCCCTGGCCGCTCTGGCCACTCTCAGCGGTACCGCCTGCGCCGACAACCTGGCTGACATCCAGAAAGCCGGCGTGGTCAAGATCGGTGTGCCGCAGGACTTTGCGCCCTATGGCTCGGTGACGTCCGACCTGAAGCTGCAGGGCCTGGACATCGACGTGGCCAAACTGGTTGCCAAGGGCCTGGGCGTGAAGGCCGAGCTGGTGCCGGTGCCTATTTCCAGCCGCATGGCTTTCCTGCAGACGCACAAGATCGACCTCATCATTTCCACCCTGGGCAAGAATGCCGAGCGTGAAAAGGTGATCGACTTCTCGCAGGGCTACGCGCCCTACAACAACAGCGTCTTCGGCGTGGCGGCGATCAAGGTCTCCGGTCCGGCCGACCTGGCCAACCAGACCGTGGGCGTGGCCCGTTCCACCTTCGAGGATCTGATGCTGACTGACAGCGTCCCCAAGAGCACCACCATCAAGCGCTATGAAGACAACAACGGCCTGATCTCGGCCTATGTCTCGGGCCAGGTGCAGATCGTGGGTACGGGCGACTTCGTGGCCTATGCGCTGGCGGAGAAAACCCCCACCAACAAGCCGCTGCTGAAGTACATCATCAACGTCTCGACCTGCTATGTGGGCATGAACAAGGGCGAGCCGGCGCTCATGGCCAAGGTCAACGAGGCGCTGACTGCGTCCAAGAAGAGCGGAGAGCTCAACGGCATTGTGCAGAAGTGGCTCAACGTGCCGCTGCCGGAAAAGATCGCGACCACTTACCAGTAAGCGGTCCGGCACAGGAGGACGGCCCGCCTTGGCGGGCCGTTTTGCTTATTGGAAGGTAGTGGCCATCTTTGCGGGCAGAGGCACGTTCAGCCATTTCTGGACGATGCCGTTGAGTTCGCCACTTTTCTTGGCAGCCGTGAGCACGTCGTTGACCTTGGCCAGCAAGGCCGCTTCTCCCTTGTTGAGGCCGACGCTGCAGCTGGATTCATTGATGATGTACTTGAGCACGGGCTTGTTGCCGGGCGCTTTTTCGGCCAGCGCGTAGGCCACGAAGTCGCCGGTGCCGACCAGCTGTACCTGGCCGGAAACGTAGGCCGAGATCATGGCGTTGTTGTCTTCATAGCGCTTGATGGTGGCGCTCTTGGGGGCGGTGTCGGTCAGTTGCAGGTCCTGGAAGGTGCCGCGCGCCACCCCCACGGTCTTGCCGGCCAGGTCTTCCGGTCCGCTCACCTTCACCGAGGCCACGCCGAAGACGCTGTTGTTGTAGGGAGCATAGGATTGGGAGAAGTCGATCACCTTTTCGCGCTCGGCATTCTTGCCCAGGGTGGAGATGACCAGGTCGGCCTTGTGCGTTTGCAGGTAGGCGATGCGATTGGCGCTGGCCACGGGCACCAGCTCGACCTTGACGCCCATCTTCTGGGCGATCAGCCTGGCCACGTCGATATCCAGGCCTTGCAGCTGCAGGTCGGCCGTGACCGAGCCGAAGGGGGCGAAGTCCTGTGGCACCGCAATGCGCACCGTGCCCGCCTTCTGGATATCGGCCAGGGCGTCCGCGTGCGCGACTTGAACGGACAGGCCCAGCAGGGCCAGCGAGACGGCGAGCACCGGTTTGGCAAATTTCATGTGATCCCTTTCGTTGAATGAACTGTATCGTCCCGTGCGGGTTTGCAATGACCATGCCAGCAGGCGTGCGACACCTGAGGAACTGCACATGGTTGGGCGTGCACGCTGGCAGCATCGATGCGGGCGATGCTGATCCGGCATGGTGTCATGCCAATCTGGACTGGCTGATGGCGGGGCGGGGAG